>DATHEW010000414.1:0-3155 GCA_035318425.1 Candidatus Acidiferrum sp.
GAAACTTATCCGGTCTGAATGGCGCCTACATTTTCGGCGATTACTTCTCCGGCAACGTCTGGGCGTTGCGCCATTCCGGCGACACTGTTCAGGAGTGGCGTTTCCTCACCGCGGAAAGTCAGGGACATATCGCCTCATTCGGCCTCGATCCTCGCAATGGTGATGTGCTCGTGTGCGACGTCATCGACGACCAGATCAAGCGACTCGTTTCCGTCCCTGAAGCCGAGCGTCCGCCGGAAACGCTCGCCGAAACGGGAGCGTTCACCGATCTCGCATCGTTGACGCCGAATCCCGGCATCGTTCCCTACGACATCAATGTCCCGTTCTGGTCCGACGGGGCGCAGAAGCGACGTTGGTTTTCGATTCCCAATCCAGACGACAAACTCACGCCCGCCGGACCCGGTATGTGGAACGCGCCTGTAGGCACCGTCTGGATCAAGCACTTCGATCTGGAAATGGTGAAGGGCGATCCGTTATCCGCGCGACGGATGGAGACGCGCTTTCTCGTCCGCCATGCCGAAGGAGTTTACGGCGTTACTTACGAATGGAATGACGCGCAGAACAACGCGACGTTGGTTCCCGTCGAAGGCAAGGACCGCACTTTTTCCATTAACGACAACGGCACGTTGCGGCAACAGACGTGGCATTTCCCAGGGCAGAACGAGTGCAACTCCTGTCACACGCCCGTGGCCGGATTCTCCCTGGGCTTCAACGCTGCGCAGATGAACCGCTCGTTCACTTACCCGAACGGGACCGACAACCAACTTCGCGTGCTACAGCGCGCCGGTTATTTCAAAGGCGCCTCTGGTGGTGGAAAGGCGTTGGTGTCGCCGAGCAACCAAAGAGCGCCCCTTGAAACGCGCGTGCGCGCTTATCTCGCGGCAAACTGTTCGCAGTGTCATCAGCCCGGCGGTCCGGCTCGCGCGAATTGGGACGCCCGATATTCAACGCCCAAGGCCCGCACCGGATTGGTCAATGGCCCGCTCGCGGACAATCTCGGCGATCCGGCGAACCGCGTGGTCGCGCCTCATTCATCGGAACGTTCCGTATTACTTCAACGTCTTGCGTCCACTGATCCGCGCCTGCGCATGCCACCTATCGCGAGCAGCGTCGTGGATGAAGAAGGCGTGGCGCTGGTGACCGAGTGGATCAATTCCCTTCGCGCCAGGCATCAACCGCTCGCCGTCCGCGTGACTTCGCCCCGAGGCGCGCGCGCGATAGCGGAAGTGATCGCGGTGCGGGGAGTCGCGACCGGCGATGACCTGGACCGCGTGGTGTACAGCCTCAATGACGGTCCCGAACAAGATGTGTCGGGTGCGAGCGCCTGGTCCGTGGAACTCACGTTGAACCCAGGCAGGAACACCGCTGTGTTCACGGCCATCGACAGCTTCGGCGAGCGTTCGCGCGCGGTCCGGCGCACGTTCAATTACAAGCCGCGCTAAAGGAAACTGTTAAGTCCGATACACACCCGGTCGCTAAGAATTCAGCGGTCGGCGAGGGCCGATCGACTATTCGTGCGCGGGCGCGGGAGACGATTCCCGCGCCCGCATTTTTCTTTGCTGTAACTGCGCCTGGCATTGAACCGCAGGAATTTTGATTGGCTTTGACACCACCATGCACGGTTGGCACTGTTCGCCCACTTTATGGCAGAAATACGCGGAAATTTGCTGGTGGCGCAGAGTGGCGGCCCTACAGCCGTCATCAATGCGAGCATCGCCGGTGTCATCCAACAAGCCGGAAAACACGAGCAAATCGAGGAGCTATACGGCGGACTCAACGGCATTCTCGGCATCCTCAATGAAGAGCTGATCGATCTTCAGGAAGAAACCAACAAAGCCATTGAAGGTTTGAAGCACACTCCTGCCGCTGCGCTTGGAACCTGCCGTTACAAAATCGATTTCAAGAAGAAGCCCGAAAAGGCCGCCGAGGACATGAACCGCCTGTTCGAGGTTTTTCAGGCGCATAACATCCGCTACTTTTTTTACGCTGGCGGCAATGATTCCCAGGACACCGCACACAAGATCCACGAGGAAGCCATCAAGCGCGGCTGGGACATGCGCGTCATCGGCGTTCCGAAGACGATCGACAACGACTTGCCCCACACCGATCACTGCCCTGGCTATGGCTCAGTGATCAAATACGCCGGCACCAGCGTGATGGAAATCGCGTTCGATGTCGGCAGCATGGCGACCGATGACGGCGCGTGCTGCATCGTGGAAGTCATGGGCCGTTCCACAGGCTGGATCGCTGGCGGCACCATTCTCGCCAAGCGCAATCCCAACGACGCGCCGCACATCATTCTCCTGCCGGAAATTCCATTCGAGGAGGAAGCGTTTCTCAAGCGGGTCCAGGAAGTGGTGGAGAAGGTCAAATATTGTGTCGTTGTCGTGGGCGAAGGTTTGAAGAACAAGGCGGGCGAAGAAGTCGCCGCCGACAAGTCGCGCCTCGATGCTTTCGGCCACCCCATTTTGGCCGGTGCGGCTGATCACCTCGCGGATCTCGTGCAGGAGAAGCTCAACTTGAAGAGCCGCAGCGTGAAGCTCGGCTACGCGCAACGTGCGGCCAATCACTTCGCCAGCGCCACAGACGCGTTGGAAGCGGCGGCTTGCGGCGAGGAAGCCGTCAAAGCGGCCATCGATGGCCAAAGCGGCTTCATGGTGAAGATCGTGCGCGTGCAGAACAGCCCGTACAAATGGTCGCTCGGGCTGCAACCACTCGGTGATATCGCCAACGTCGAACACTTCGTCCCACGCGACTGGATCAGCGAAGATGGTTTTCTGCCCAATGAAAAGTTCGTCGAATACGCGCGTCCGTTGATCGAAGGGGAAGTAAAGATCCCGATCGACGGCGGCCTGCCGAAGTACATCACGCTCGAAAAAGTACGCATCGAAAAGAAGTTGGCGCCCCGGCAATAATCGCCTCCAACGTTTCTCTCGAAGCCCCGCCTCGTGCGGGGCTTTTTGTTTTAAGCGCGGATGAACCGCGGGTTCAGCGAACGTTCTTGCGTTGCCGAAAATCGTTCTGCTTACTTTGCCGAGTTTGTCGCAGCCCATGACGCCCGAACAGTTAAGCAAAGCCAAGTCGCTCGGTTTCTCCGATCGCCAGATCGCCAATCTCGTCGGAAAAACCGAGGACGACATCCGCGCGCTGCGTAA
>DATHEW010000415.1:0-2196 GCA_035318425.1 Candidatus Acidiferrum sp.
GCCGAGGAGATTATCCAACACGAACAAGCCTCGTTTCACCGGCGACGTGCGAGTGGGGTTGGACGTCACCAGCAGGAAGCTTCCGTGGGTCAGTAATCCGCCGCGATGCGAATCTTTCGTCAGTAAAACCTTGCGCATGTCCTGACCTTTCACTCCGCTCACACCGTAAAAATTGGCGAGCCGTTCATTCAGGAAGGTGTAGTCCGAGGAGAGCAATTCCGTCATGGGGCGATTCTCTCGCACCAGATGGCCGAACATCATTTCCGTTTCTTGACGCATCGCGCGACGCACCCCGCCGTTGAAAATCTTATCGACGTCCTCGTTGCGGCGCATCCGGAGAATGCGTTGCGCGTCGATGCTCACCGTTTCGACGTCGCGCGTTTGTAACCATTGGCCCGCAAAGTTGCGCGTGAAGCGGCGGCCCTTGTCGTCCTTCAACATTCGGTCCACTTGCGTCCGCAAATTTGTGCGCAGCTTTCCGTCTCGCGCCTGCGCCAACAACTCGTCATCCGGCAGGGAACTCCACAGGAAATAGGAAAGTCGCGACGCAAGCGCGAATTCATCCACGCGCACAATCTTCGCGGGATTGTTTGGCTCGGGTTGAATTTCGGCGCGAAATAAAAAGCGCGGCGACGCGAGAATCGCGGTCAACCCCTGCCCGACCGCATGTTCGAAGCTCGGACCTCGCTGCCTCTGAATGCCATCGGTGATGCGCACCAGCTTATCGAGCGTTGGTTCATCGACTGGCCGCCGAAAAGCACGAGTCGCAAAGTGCCGCAGAATCTTCCGCGCATATTCGCGGCGCAGCCCGGGGTCGGCCGGCGGCGGCCCATCCATGAATACGCGATAATATTCCTTGGGCCGCTCCAGGAAACTGCGATCCAGCGGACCATGAAGCTTCAATGTGTCCAGGTTCGCGTGCAGCTTGTTCTCGCCCTCCGTCGGTTCACGCTTGGGAATGATTTCAAGGGAAATGGCGTGATTGCCTTTGGTAAGGACCAGTTCCTCGGAAATGGAGATCGTCTTGCGCGCGTCCCAACCCAGGTCGCGCCGCTCAATTTCCTTTCCATCCACTTTCAAGACGGCCGTCGCCGAATGAACGGTCGCCACGTCCGAGCCCTGCACGGCGAGATCCACCGTGATTTTGTATGGGCCGGGGTGCTTGATCTCACGCACGCATTGCACCGCGTTGGAGTCGCCAAAAGGCAGATTGTCCGCGTTGATTTTGGGATTCGCCTTATCGCGCAGTTGATCACCCGCCAGAACGAGGGTCGGAATGCGCAGTTGGCCAACGGATACAGCCTTGTCCGCGATTTCCTGCGCTGCATCCAAATATTTTTCCAACAACAGCGGCGAAATCGTCAGCACGTCACCGATATTGTCGAAGCCATAGCCGCTGTCGTCAGTGGGAAATGCTTCTGTCGTGTCGAACTCGACACCGAACAGGTCGAGAATCGTATTCCGGTACTCTTCGCGATTGAGCCGCCGAATCGTGACGCGGCCCGGATCGGGATTCGCCGGGTCGAGCTTGAACACAGCGCGCTCGATCCATTTGCTGATTTGCCGACGCTCCATGTCGCTGGGTTGCGGCTTCTTCGCTGGCGGCATCATCTGCGTCTGCAAATTCTGCCACACCGCGAGCCAGAGCTTTTGATTGTTCACGTGCGCCGTGAAATTCGTGTATTCGTCGAGTGCCACCTCGCCCTTGTTCGCTCCATCGCCATGACAGTCGTAACAATAATTTTTCAGGAGCGGCTCGATTCGCTTTTTGTAGTCCTGCTCAGGCGCAGCGGCTGCACAAAAGACGAAGCAAAACATCCCCAAAAAGAAACGCGCGACGCATCCAATTCGGCTCAGAATAGTTGTTCTCGATAAACTCATTCGGTTGTCCGCACCTCAGACGCACCTGAGCGCATGGCATTCAGACGTTTCCGAGTGGAGAAACATAACAGATTTTGCCGCGACTCGAACAACTATGTGCCACAGTGCGCGAGCCATGTTTCCCGAATTGATTACTCAACAGGGTCCGCACGTCAGACCTTCACCATGAAAACGCTCACACTCGTGCTGGCACTTGCCATCGCCCCAGGTTCATTCGCCGCCGCCGTCAAAGATCGCGAAGCAGCCGTCCGTGATGACAAGGCGACTATGGAGAAAGATGCGCGCTGGATTTACAACGACTTCCAGCGCGGCCTC
>DATHEW010000416.1:0-2529 GCA_035318425.1 Candidatus Acidiferrum sp.
AATTGGGCGAAGCCGACTCGTTTTACAAGAATCTTGGCGGAACGAATTTCGGCCTTGTGCCGTTCACGAACGGAACGTTTCTCGATGAGGATGGAAAGCCGCTGGCGCAACCCCCTTACGAATGGGGATTGAGCGTGATGATGCGCGACATCAATCAGGACGGGTTCCCGGACATTTACGTGTGCAACGATTTCGATTCGCCGGACCGCATCTGGATCAATCAGGGCACCGGGACGTTTCGCGCGATCCCGCGGCTCGCCTTGCGCAAGCTGAGCCTCTTCTCGATGGGCGTCGATTTTGCGGACATCGATCGCGATGGGTTCGATGATTTTTTCGTCGTGGACATGTTGAGCCGCGAACATGTGCGCCGGATGAATTTTGCGCCTGAGCGTAACCCGCATGTACCGTTCATCGGTGAGTTCGACAACCGGCCGCAATACCCGCGCAACACATTGTTCCTGAATCGTGGCGATGGCACTTACGCGGAGATCGCCTCGCTCGCGGGGCTTCAAGCGACCGAGTGGTCGTGGTGTCCCGTCTTTCTCGACGTTGATCTCGACGGTTGGGAGGACGTGCTTGTCACCAACGGTCATGAACGTGACGCGCGCAACATGGACAAGGTGGAAGAGCTGAAGCGGCGGCGCGCGGCGGGAAAGTTGAAAACGGCAGAGGATAATTTTACGGCGCGCGCCATCTTCCCACGACTCGCCACGCCGAACCTCGCCTTTCGGAATAAGCACGACCTCACGTTTGAAGACACCAGCGCGGCGTGGCGCTTCGATCACGCCGGTGTGGCGCACGGGATGGCACTTGCTGATCTTGATAACGACGGTGACCTCGACGTAGTGATCGATAACCTGAATGCGCCGCCGTCGTTGTTACGCAACGATGCCACAGCGGCGCGCGTGGCGGTGCGTTTGAAAGGACGGGCGCCGAACACGCGTGGAATCGGAGCGCGCATCAAGGTGATTGGCGGGCCGGTAACGCAGCAGCAGGAGATGATTTCCGGCGGACGCTACCTGTCGAGCGACGAACCGATGCGCGTGTTCGCTGCCGGTTCGCCGACGAATTTGCTGACGGTGGAAGTGGCATGGCGCAGCGGGAAACGAAGTGTGATCACAGGCGTGAAAGCGAATTCACTTTGCGAGATTGCGGAGCCGCAGGAGATGGCCGGTTCTTCTTCAGTCCTCGCTGGGTCCGCAGTGAAACCGATGTTCGATGACAAAAGTGGATTGCTGAATCACATGCATGGCGAACAGCCGTTCGATGACTTTGCCGCGCAGCCGATGCTGTCGTTCAAGCTCAGCCAACTCGGGCCCGGCGTGAGTTGGTGCGATGTGGATGGTGACGGCTGGGATGACGCGGTGATTGCGAGCGGGAAGGGCGGAACGCTTGCGATTTTTCGCAATGACCAGCGCGGCGCCTTTACGCGCGTGACCGGCGGCGGGTTCGATCGCCCGGCTGTGCGCGACCAGACCACTGTGTTGGAATGGCCGCGAGGGGAGCGGTTGTCGCTATTGATCGGTTCTGCGAATTGGGAGGACGCGAGCACGAACGAAAGTTGTGTCGCTGAGGTCGATTTCAAAAGCCGGGTCATGGTGAATCGATTACCCGGAAACGGATCCAGCACGGGGCCGCTCGCGCTGGCGGATGTGGACGGCGATGGGGACTTGGATTTGTTCGTGGGTGGACGCGCTGTGTCGCAGAAATATCCCCTGCCGGGTTCGTCATTATTGTTTCGCAGTTACGAAGGGCGTTGGGAATTGGACGCGGAAAATTCTCACCGTTTCGCGGAGCTTGGCCTCGTGAGCGGCGCTGTCTTTAGCGATCTCGATGGCGATGGCAACCCCGACCTCGTCGTCGCGTGCGAGTGGGGACCGCTGAAACTGTTCCGCAACAATCGCGGTGCAATGATCCCATGGAATCCAATCGTCCTCGGCGCCGCCAACGGCCAGACACCCGCGACGATCAGCCAGTTGCAAGGCTGGTGGAATGGTGTTGCCACGGGCGACTTTGATGGTGATGGACGGCTCGACATCGTGGCATCGAATGCGGGGCGCAACACGCGTCACGAGGCTTATCGGGTCGCGCCATTGCGATTGTATTACGGCGATTTCGTGGGCGACGGGAGCACGCACACGCTTGAGGCGCATTATGAACCGGTGCTGCGAAAGGTGGTGCCGGGGCACGATCTCGATTTCGTCACGGCTGTGCTGCCTTCCGCGCGCGCGCGGTTCGGGACTCACGACGCGTATGCGCGCGCGAGCGCATTGGAGGTGCTCGGCGGCGCCGCGGTTGGCGTAAAAGCACTCGAGGCCAATTGGCTGGACTCCACGGTGTTCCTGAATCGCGGCAGCAACTTCATCGTTCAGTCGCTTCCGACGCTCGCGCAAATTTCTCCAGCCTTCGGTGTATGCGTGGCGGACTTCGACGGTGATGGTCACGAAGATATTTTCCTCGCGCAGAATTTTTTCGCTGTGCAGACCGAAACGCCCCGATCTGACGCCGGGCTGGGTGTGTGGTTGAAAG
>DATHEW010000417.1:0-2927 GCA_035318425.1 Candidatus Acidiferrum sp.
GGCTTGCTCTTGCTCGTGGGAACCAACGTCAATTATTTCCGCGCCAAGTATGCCGTGCCGATGAATGTTCCGGTGATCGCTTACTCCGGCAGCTTGCAGCAAAGCGGCGAGCGCCTCGACCTGAACCGTCCTGATGCGCCGGCCACGAACGGCGTCTCGCGGATTACCGTGGATGCGGTGCGTTACAACGACAAGGTGCCGTGGCCGCCCGGAGCGGATGGCAGCGGTCCTTCGTTGCAACGAATTGCGGCGTCGCGATACGGCGATGATCCGATCAATTGGCAAGCCGCGGGCGCAACACCTGGCAAGGAGAACTCCGAGGCTGACGCGGACTCGGACGGAATTCCCGACGGATGGGAAATCGCAACGGGCACCGATCCGCTCGTGCCCGATGGCAACGACGATGACGATGGCGATGGATTCACGAACTTGCAGGAGTATCTGACCGGAACGAACCCGCACGATGCGCAAAGCCGGTTCCAAGTGGACTGGCTTGAGTGGCGGAGTGACAAGTTCTCGTTCCAGCTCAATGCGATATCCAATCGCTCCTACACCGTTCGATTCAAGGATGAACTTAATGCGTCGTTGTGGTCGGTGCTGACGAACATTGCTGCCGCGCCACAGAATCGAATCCTCTTCATCCACGACGCAGGCACCAACAACTCGCGCTTCTATCGCGTGACCGTGCCTTGACGGGGGCGGCAGCTACGGAAGAAGACGGACGCGATAGAACCGCTGCGGCAACGTTGCGCTATTCGTAAAGTTCAGCGTTTCGGCAGCGGCCGTGTTGGTCGCAAGGGCAGTCCATTGCACGAGATCTTCGGATGCTTCAACAGCGTAGCGCTCGCTCGGTGCCGCGCCGGACCTGATCAACAAGGCGCCATCAGTGACGACCAGGGGTTCGAGGAACAACGGCTCGAGGTGAACTTCTCCAGCAACGAACAACGCCGGCATGGTGATGCCGTTCGTCCCACTCACGACACGCACCACCGGCGTATTCCCGAATCCAGCGAACGTGTGGATATGACCACCGGCAATCGTGTCGAAAACCAACTCCACGACCACAGCATTACCTGCGGCGAACACCTGATTACTCGCGAGCGAGATCGTCGCGCCGAGCATTCCTGTTGCGACGCTGTTCGTATTCAATGCGCACGTGGCCTCCGAGGGCAATGCTGTCACGCGCGGCGGTGACAGCAGCGCTGGATCAAAGAGCAGCGTGAAGCTCACGGCGTGTTCATTGCCGACGCACTGCATCATCACCGGCACACGCACGAATGCACCGCTGTGTCCCTTTACGTGGCTGACGAACACGACGCGCGGATTGTCGATCACGATCAGGTTCGCCGGGGCGCTGGTGATCGCGCCGTAGGCATTGGTGATCACGACCGTGTAAGCGCCCGAGTCGCTCGTGATCGCTTTGTTCAAGGTGAGCACAGGCGAGTGAACGCCCGCGTGATACGCGTCGTCGTTGAGGTTGGTACCTTGATGTTGCCACTGATAATACATGGGCGCTGACCCGATGTTCGTGACGGTGAAGTTGACCGACGATCCCGCCGGAACATTCGTGCTGAGGGGATCAGCGAGAATGGCGGGCGGCGTGGGTCCAGCCCAGGTCAGCCGCGCAAAACCGCTGGCACCGTTGGCTCCATCAATGGCAACGCGATACGTCGTGGCAGCGATACAGTTGAATGTGACACGGCTCGCACCACCGCCTGCTGAATCGTTGTCCGCCGCGACAAGTGTCAGGTTCGAGATGCTCGCGCCTGTGTAAACCGCGAGCAACGTATCGAAGCCACTGCCAATGGTTTGAAGAATGGCTCCGCCAGAGACAGGCGCGGTCCACGCGAACCAGATCGAGTTGCTGCCGGCAACGCCCGCGTGACTTGGTTCACCACTCTGACGCGTTGCGCCGTGGCTGTTCACAGCAGTCGTTCCAGCGACGCCGGTAATGGCGAGGGGTGTGGAGAAGCTGTCGTTCCACGCGGGATTGAGTGCGAGCTGATACAAGCCGAACGCGCCATTGAATCCAGCGAGCGCGATTTGATACGTGACGCCGTTGGTCGCATTGAATGTGAGGCGGCTCCAGTTATCGTTCGTCACGGCATCATCATTGTTGGCGACCACCGAGAGGCTGGATACCGATGTGCCGCGATAGACCGCCAGCAGCGTGTCGAACGCGGTGCCTTCAGTCGAGATCGTGACCGGCATATTCGAGGGAGCGGTCCAGCGAAACCAAACCGTTGTGCCACCGCTGTTGCCAGCGTGAATCGGTTCGCCCGGTTCACGCGTTGCTCCAGCATTCGAACCTGGCATCGCCATCGTTGGGCCATTCAGCACGAGACTGTTCGTGAAGAAATCGTTGAACAGAACATTCGTCGTGCTGCCGAGTTCGATGAGGATGCGCGCGAAGTTGTTCGTCTCGTTCGATTCCAGAATATTGTTCGCCGGATCGACGACCGCTTCGAGCCAGTAGCGGCCCGGCGGCACATCCGTCACATCGACCCATTGGTCCGTGAGGTTCGCGCCATAGACGTCTGCCCAACCGACGGACAAACCTTGCACCAACCCGCCGATGTACTGCGGCGACGCTGGCGCGCCGGGCAGCGTGGCGTCGTAGCGCACGAGATCGATGATCGCAAAACTCGTCTTGTCACCCGTGACGAGCACATCACCCACGCCGTCGTTGGTCGTTGCTCCGCGCAAGTTGAAGTTCATCCAATTGTCGTAGTGCAGATGCTGGTGACCGGGATGAAACGTGAACTGGCCCGCGAGCCGGTCCCACCATGTGCCATCACTGCGGAACACGCGTTGGTACACACCGGGCGTTGTCGAGCTGCCACGCATCTCGAGTTTGCCTTCGCCGATATTGGGCGTGGCGCTGGCAATGCGCAGCAAGACGCGGCCGGGAATTTCGTTTCGATCCA
>DATHEW010000418.1:0-4799 GCA_035318425.1 Candidatus Acidiferrum sp.
CAAACTCCGGCGGAGGATATTGCATGGGAATTATTGCGTGACCGACGATTCGAGGGTTTGAAGTTTCGCCGGCAACATCAGATCGGCAATTACATCGCGGACTTCTGCTGCGCCGAGCACAAGCTGGACATCGAGGTTGACGGGGACGTTCACCGTTCGCCGGAAGTCGTCGCGAAGGATTCACAGCGAGACGCCTACCTGCGTTCACTCGGCTACACCGTTCTCCGTTTCCAGAATCAGCACGTCATTGACCATCCCGAAGAATTTCTCAGTCAGATCGCGGTGGCGGCCCAACTCCCCTCTACCAAGCTCGACGCACCCTCACCCGCCCGTTCCGGTCACCCTCTCCCATTGGGAGAGGGAAGGGGTGAGGGTAAGACGACGAGTTCCAACGGAATCGGCGTCTTTTGGCAGACGCAGGGCAGCGGCAAGAGTTTCTCGATGGTGTTCTTCGCGCAGAAGGTGCTGCGCAAGGTGGCAGGCAACCGGACCTTCGTGGTCGTGACCGACCGCGTGGAACTGGACGACCAGATTGCCAAGACGTTCAAGGCAACCGGCGCGGTGAGCGAAGCGGAGGGCGACCAGTGCCACGCCGAGAGCGGCGCGCATCTGCGGGAGTTGCTGCGCGGGAATCATCGCTACGTCTTCACGCTCATTCATAAGTTTCAGCCCGAGAAGTTTCGGGCTGAAACACCCTCATCCCCAGCCCTTCTCCCAGTAGGAGAAGGGAGTGAGCCGCCACCGGCTACTCTCCCATTGGGAGAGGCAGGGGTGAGGGATGCGCAGCATTATCGCGGCGGGCTGCAATACTCCGGGCTGGTGGAGCGGGCACGGAAACTCAGGAAGCACCAAACTCCGGCAGAGGAAATTGCGTGGGAATTGTTGCGTGACCGGCGGTTCGAGGGTCTGAAATTCAGACGCGAGCATCAGATCAACAATTACATCGCAGACTTCTTCTGCTCTGAACACCAGCTCGACATCGAACTCGATGGGGAGATTCACCAATCACCGGAAGTAGTGGCGAAGGATAAGGCACGCGATGCGATGCTCCGCTCGCTCGGCTTCAAGGTGCTCCGCTTCCAAAATCAACTCGTCTTGGAACAGCCTGAAGAGTTCCTGCGTCAGATTGCAGTCACCTTGGAACTCCCCTCTACCTCTGGGAGAGGGGTTGGGGGTGAGGGTCACGGGCAAATGCCCGTGTTATGCGACCGGCCCGATGTGATTGTGCTCACCGACGAGGCGCACCGCAGCCAATACGACACGCTGGCGCTGAACATGCGGGCGGCCTTGCCCAAGGCGCTTTTCCTCGCCTTCACGGGCACGCCGCTCATCGCGGGCGAGGAACGGACGAAGGACGTGTTCGGCGATTACGTTTCCATCTACGACTTCCAGCAATCCGTCGAGGACGGCGCGACCGTGCCGCTCTTCTACGAGAACCGGACGCCGGAGTTGCAGCTCGTGAACCCGGACCTGAACGACGACATCTACAACGTCATCGAGGCGGCGGAACTCGACCCGGAACAGGAAGCGAAGCTCGAACGCGAGTTGAGCCGGCAATATTACATCCTCACACGCGACGACCGGCTGGAGACGGTGGCGCAGGACATCGTGCGGCATTTCCTCGGGCGCGGCTTCGTCGGCAAGGCGATGGTGGTGGCCATCGACAAGGCCACCGCACTGAAGATGCACGACAAGGTGCGGAAGCATTGGGCGGCGGAACGGGAGCGAGTGGAAGGGGAAATTGCGGAGCTTTCCAAATATCCCGTAGGAGACGACGTAAGGAGACTCAAATCAAACCAGTCAGAGTCTCGTCACCTCGACTCCTACAATCCCGAGAAGATACGCGAACTCCAGGCGCGTCTGGAGCTGCTCAATTCAACCGACATGGCACTGATTGTCTCGCCAGGCCAGAACGAGATTCAGCAGATGAAGAAGCTCGGGCTCGACATCGAGGCGCATCGGCGGCGGATGAATGACGAGGCGCTGGACGAAAAGTTCAAGGACACCGAAGACCCGCTGCGGTTGGTGTTCGTCTGCGCCATGTGGCTGACCGGCTTCGACGCGCCGAGTTGCTCCACAGTGTATTTGGACAAGCCAATGCGGAACCACACGCTGATGCAGACCATCGCGCGCGCGAACCGCGTTTTCCCCGGCAAGCACAGTGGCATGATTGTGGATTACGCGAACGTGTTCGCCTCGCTCGAAAAGGCGCTGGCCATCTACGGCGCAGGCAAAGGCGGCGCGAACCCGGTGAGAGACAAGGCGAAGCTGGTCGCCGATTTGCGCAAGGCGATTGACGAGGCGACGGTGTTTTGCGCCACGCGCCAGGTCATTCTTCCGGCCATCGAGCAACTGACCGCCGGGAGCTTGCAACGCTTGCAGAAGCTGGCTGATGCCGTGGACGCGCTCATCTCGCCCGACCCGCTGCGCCGCGAGTTCCTCGGCCACGAGCGCATCGTCGGCAAACTTTATGGCGCGGTGAAGCCTGACCCGGCGGCGTTGGAATTCGGTGGTCGAGTCGCTTGCATCAGCGCCATCGCCGACGCCATTCGCACGAAACTCAATCCCAACCCGGCGGACATCACTACCGTCATGGGCGACATCGCCAAGCTGCTGGACGCCTCGATCACAGGCGTTGACATGCCGACGACGCCAACGCCGGTGATGGATTTATCGAAGATTGATTTCGAGGCACTACGCAGCCGGTTCAAACAATCGAAACACAAGAGCACCGACCTCGAAGTCCTCAAAGCCACCATCCGCGCCCAACTGGAAAAACTGATTCGTCTGAACAAGACCCGCGCCGACTTCGCGGAGAAGTTCGAGGAACTGATCGAGAGCTACAACAATGGCAGCCGGAACATCGAAGAGTTGTTTGATGAATTGGTGAAGCTGAGTCGCGGCTTGAGCGAGGAACAGCAACGTCACGTCCGCGAAAACATGAGCGAAGAGGAATTGGTGATCTTCGACATCCTTACGCGCCCTGCGCCGGAGTTGAGTGCCGACGAACGCACCGAGGTTAAGAAAGTCGCGCGTGATCTTCTCGACAGGCTGAAGGCGCTACTCGTCATCAACTGGCGGCAGAAATCGTCGGCGCGCTCGACACTCAAGCTCGCCATTGAGGACGTGCTCGACACCGGCCTGCCGCGCGCATACACGCCAGAGCTTTACCAGCAGAAGTGTTCCGCGCTCTTCGAGCATGTCTTTGAGAGTTACCCTGAACGCGACGCGGGTGTTTACGCCGTAGCAAGCTAACAGCCCGGCTGTTCGTGTCCGCTCGGAGAGCCGTGCCACGCGGACCTGTTGCTGAAGATCGGAAACTCATGAACCTGACTCGGCGCGTTTCGACGGAGGCACTCGCGAGATCCTTCTCGTCCGTGGACGTTTTTCGTAGCTTGATTTCTTTCGCGCCGACGGCGGCAAGGATTCGGGCGCACTCAACGAGGACAAGAGTTGGTGCAGCGTTCTGTTTTGCCTCTTGACCATCGTTGCGAAGGCATCGTAGTAAGCGACCAGGAGGGGGCTGCGGGTCAATCTGCCGCGACTCGCAGATCAATACGAAACGAGATTCCGAATGAAACCAAAGCTTCTGCTGCGTCTTTTGGTGTGTGTCCTTTTTTCAACGATCGTTGCGGTTCTCGCGCAAGCCGCTTCGGGCGATCTCGATCTAACGTTCAATGGGACCGGCACGCGGACGATTGGGATGGGTGGCGGAGAGGATCACGCCCACGCCGCGGTGTCGCAGCCGGACGGCAAGCTCGTGATGGCCGGCGCCAGCGGATACCTTTCTGAGAACACCTTCTCGCTCGTTCGCTTTACCACGAACAACATTCCTGACCCAACTTTTGGCGAGAGTGGCACGGTGGAAACGAAGGTTGGCGCTGTGGGGCTTAGTTTCTCGGTCGCGCAGATCAATGCGGTGCGCCTCCAGTCCGATGGCAAGATCATCGCCGCTGGTTCCTCTTACACGGGCACGAATCAATCGGCTTTCACGCTGGTGCGCTATCACACGAACGGAAGCGTTGATACGAGTTTTGGGACGAACGGGACGGGGATCGTTTACACAGATTTTCCACATGGCGCGGTCATCCGGGCGATGTCGCTCCAGCCGGACGGGAAAATCGTCGTGGCCGGCTACACCATATATGCCGGGGGCAATGCCGGCCAACGTGCAGTGGCCCTCGCGCGTTACGATACCAACGGCGTGCTCGACTCGTCCTTCGGGTCAGGCGGCACGCAAATCACCACTGGCGTGGATGGATACACCGGCGCACATGCGATGTTGATCCAGGGCGACGGGAAAATTCTGGCGGTGGGAATTGGTATCGGGCCGGGGCACAACGGAACAGATTTCGCCCTGTATCGCTACACGACCAACGGTGTTCTGGACCCGGCGTTCGGGGGTGGGACGGGCAAGGCTTACACGCAGATTCACACCAACATCAGCAACCACGCCGACTCAGCGGAGGCGGTGAGCATCCAGTTCGGGAACAACACGGTTCAGAATCCCGACAAAATCGTCGTCGCCGGCTCTTATCGAAATTTCAGTGCGGGATCTCACATGGTGGTCGCCCTGACGCGGCATTTCATGGATGGCACGCTCGACACCACGTTCGGCAATAACAATGGCATCGTGACGAACATCCTGCCCGGGTTGGCACGTCCCGTCGGCCTTCTGGTGCAAGGTCAGTTCACTCAACCGCGACGAATTACGGTGGCCGGATATGGATCGGTGGGCGGCTCCAACTATTTTTTTATCTCTCGTTACAATGCAGGGGGTGGTTTCGACACGACGTTCG
>DATHEW010000419.1:0-2803 GCA_035318425.1 Candidatus Acidiferrum sp.
TTTGCCAAAGTTTGCTTTTACGTCCTCAACAATCCAGTGAAGGCCAGCCTCGTGGCTGAGCCGGAGCAATGGCAACACATGGGAGCAATCGTTCCCGGCTATCCGAAACTTCACCCACTTGAGGCGACCTTTTGGCCGACGTTTTGGAAGCTTTATTTAGAAACGCGCCACGCTGATGCCGGAAGCCGGGTTTTGCCGCCGAGAACCAGTTCGTAGGAGACTCTGATATTGACTTGCCACCACAACGCCGGCGAAAAAGGGAAAAATAATGAGTCTCGTGACCTCGTCTCCTACAAAATGGAAAGGCTCGTCCGACTTGATCGAACTCAAGGCGCCCACGCCAAAATCCCGCGCTCGCCGGGATGTGCAGCCTTATCGTTGTGTCGCCATTCGATTTCAGCTTTCACAGAGACTTTCAAGTGAATCGCGAGCCGCAAAGTATATTCCCACGCGTGAGCTGCATCTAAACCTTGAATCGAAACTCCGATTTCTGGAACAAACCGATAACCTTCATCCGAGTAAGCGCCCTTCCTGACCTGCGCGCGCGTCATCTTTCGCAGTTCCTCAAATCCCCCTGCCGCTTTGAATGCGTGAATGTGAGCGATTCGCACTAAGTCGTTCCAGTTCGAGAACGGCGTCGAGGAAAACTCTCCACGCACTCTCGTGTGAAGCAAACTCGGCGGCCGTTTGGGGTCGAACTGGCGGATGTCATTGGGGATCTCCGTTGGTGCGTGCTTCGAGTTCGTGAGTTTTGAATTCCCTTTTAGGATGGAACTCTGTGGGTTTTGCTGCTCATAAAAGTCAGCCCATCTTTCAATGACACTCACGGGAGTATCTACAAATGGAGTCGCGTGATTTTGGAGGCGTTTAAGGAGTGGCTCTGGAATTTCAATTTGCATGACCGCATCATGGGTATATCAGTTTAATATGTCAATATGTATTTCTGTATTTATGTATTTTAAGTGGAACTGCTTTCCTTTTCAGAGATTTCTTTCCGCGTTCAATCCTTCTTGTTGAACACACGATGAGCAACCCGGTCGCTTTTTCTGCGGTCCTGCCATGCGGCGCGTTTTTCGGCTTCGCGGAGGTAGCTGATTTCGAGTTGGAGTTTGACGAAGCTGTCATACCGCTCGCGAGGCAACGTCCCGGCGGCGAGCGCTTCAAGCACTGCACAGGTCTTCTCCTTTGTATGAGTGCAATCGCGGAAATGGCAGCGCTGCGCGAGGGCTTCGATTTCGGGAAACGTTTCTTTCGCGCCTTCACCGGCAGCCCAGATGTGGAACTCGCGCATGCCCGGCGTATCGATGACCACGCCGCCCTTGGGCAGAAAAATCATCTCGCGCCACGAAGTTGCATGTCGGCCTTTGGCATCGTTGACGCGAACTTCCAAGGTCGCCTGAATGTCTTCGCCATACAGTTGGTTGATGAGGCTGGATTTACCCACGCCGGAAGTGCCGATGAACACGACCGTTTCGCCGGGTTTAATCAGGGCCGCCAATTTCTTCACGCCGCGTCCCGTGATTGCGCACGCCGCGAGCACGAGAGCATCGCCCGCTACGCGGGTAGCTTCGGCGAGCCTGGCGTCGAGGTCGTCGCACAAATCAATCTTGTTGAGAACAACCACCGGACGCGCGCCGCTTTCGTGTGCCATGACGAGCATGCGCTCGAGCCGCGCGGTGTTGAAGCTCGCATCGGCGGCGGTCACGATGAATACGGTTTCGACATTGGTGGCGAGGATTTGCACGGCGGTGTCGCGGCCGGTCATCTTGCGGGTGATCTGGGTGCGGCGCGGCAGGATGGCCTGGATCATTGCTTTCTCCTCCTTGGGCAGGAGTTTCACGGCGACCCAATCCCCGACTTTGGGGAGAACGGAATGATCACGGCGCGATTCGTGGATGAACTTACCGACGACTTGCGCGGAGAGTTCCGCATCGGCGGTCCAGACGCGGTAGAAATGTCTGTCCTCCACCGCGACGCGAGCGGGCACGAGACCTTTGGCAAGATGCGGCGCGAATTGTTCGTCACGCTCGGCATTCCAGCCCAACTGGGTCAGTTCCATAAGCGGGCTGATTGAATCATTTGTCTCATTTGGCCGGATTTACCGTCGCTCATCAAGACGTCTCCTTCAATTCTCACGCGCCGGGTGGCGGCAGGAATTCCAGTCCGTATTTCTTTCCAATCGCTGACGGCTTGCACTCTGAGCGCTCGAGAGCTAGAAACTCTTCCATGAACCCTTCTTCAATTTCCCGTCGTGAATTTCTCGCGGCCACAGTGAGCGGCGCAGCAATACTAGCGACGACGGGTGACGGGGGAGAAAGGAAATGGAATTCCGGCGCTGTGCGTCATTTGCTCCCGGCGGCAAGCCATGATCGGCTGTTATTAAAAGTTAGTTTTGAGCGGCCATTGTCCGCGCCGCCCGTGTTGCGAGCAGGCAAGAAAACGGCAAAAGGTGTTCGGCTGGATACGGCAGGTGAATTCTACTCGTTCGACATCGCGGGGCTTGAGTCGGAACACACTTATCAATTGAGCCTGCAGGATTCGCGTGGCAAGAGCTTGTGTGATCCGTGGCCGATTTCGACTTTCCCCAGTCCCGAAGCCACGCCGCGAAAATTTCGTTTGCTCGTTTACACTTGTGCCGGTGGACATCCAGCCACGATGAATCCAGACACTGGTAAACCGTACTGGGTTTCCATCGTGAATCGACGGAAGATGCTCTTGACGGGATTGTCTCACAAACCCGATGCAGCTATCGCCATTGGAGATCACGTTTACTGGGACCTGCGCGCACCGGTTGGCTCAGCCA
>DATHEW010000420.1:0-15850 GCA_035318425.1 Candidatus Acidiferrum sp.
CCGCCTCGAGCCGATAATTGGCTGACGACGGACCCGGAGCCGGATCGTAGAGCGACACGAACAGGTAGTAAGTCCCGGCGGCGAGCGTGACTGAAATCACCTCCGGGCTGGCGAGCGTCTTGGCCACGGCAGGTTGAATCGGTTGCAGATTCTGATCGTAGAGAATCATGTCGAGGTCGGCGCCGTTGGTCCAATAAAGCTGCGCGGAGAAACCTCCACTTTGCGTAAACGTGAAGCGATAGACGTCCTCAATCGTATCTCCCGCGTCGGCCACGTCAGTGCCCGTGGCGCGCGCAACACTGCCTCGCACGCTCACTGGCGTGCGCAGTCGCATCGGGCTTGCAAGCGTATCGTGAGCGCCCGGTTCAATGACGGCGCCGGGTCCATGAAGAATCCCGAGCGTGTTGGGAATCCCGTTCGTCTTGATCGTGAAGAACTGAAACGGGGGCAGCGCGGTCCGGAGTTGCCGCACAGAAGGTCCGCCCGCTGCAGCCGGGAAGAACACGTTGTTGAAATACGTTGGCAGGCCGAGCGTGTCGTTGTTGCCATCGCAGGTTACCGGCGCGTACGCGCGCGTGTGATGAATGTGCAGATGTGTGTCACTGGAACTCCCGGAATTGCCAACACCACCCAGAACATCACCGGCCGTGACGACATTACTCACCGCCGCCACGACAGACGCGCGTGCCATGTGCGCATAGAATAGAAACTCATCCGTGTTGTGTTGAACCAGAACTCCGTTGCCGTCAGTGCCGCCTTCACCCACGGGGAAATTGTCGTAGCTGCTGTTGTCCACGCAACGAACCGTCCCGCCCGCTGCGGCAAAAATCGGAAGGCCATACGCCAGACGGCATTCGGGAAACGACGAGGACGTGTACGCCTGGTTGGGATCGTAGTTGGGATGCGGCGGATTCAATCCCGCGTACAACGCAGGCAATCCCTCCGCATCGGGATCGCAGTCTGGATCGGCGGCGTTGGACGCGCTCGGCTCCAGCGTCACTTTGATGTCATACGAAAATCGCTGGCTGCGACTGCTCGCGTGCTTGGTGCCGAAAACTCGGTTGTCGCTCGCGCGCCACGCGCCATTCGGTGGGGGACCCAGTGGAACGCGGAACGACGATGAGTTCTGTTCATAAACTCGTAACGAAATTCCGGTCACGTCGAAGGTCTCACTGAACTCCGCGAACTTCAGCGACACGTCCACGCGAGAGGGAGTTCGCTTCGAATCAAAACCGACCAGCAATTGATTAAAATCCTGGCCCGGCAGCCCGGCGAAGAACGGGAAGTCCAGGAGATCAAACAAATCCGTGGAATTGATCGGCAGGACCGCGTTCGATCCACTGGGCCGAAAGCGTGCGATCATGAACGCGCTGATCGCCGGATCATTATCTGACTCCACATGGCCCGCCACCACGATGTCATCGCCTGGCAGCAGCAGCACCCGGCGCGAGGTTGCCGAGGTAAAATCCTCCGGACCGGGCGTCACGAAAATGCCGTCGCCGTCCAACGAGGGATCTAATTGTCCAACGCCGTTTAGCCGCACGATCACGATCTGCTTACCGTCGTCGTCCCACGATGGCCCTGTGAGAATGATCCGGCCGATCACGTCGAGGTTGAGGTCCGTGGCTGATTCGTTGTCCGTGGGAGCATTCACCGTCACGAGGCCATCGCTGCTGAAATTTGGATCAAGTGAACCGTCAGCATCGTAACGAGCGACGGCGATGCGGAACGCGCTGCCCGTCCACACTGAACCCGCAGCGAGAATGCGTCCGCTCGGCGAAATCTGAACGGTGTTGGCTTGCGCGCCTGCGAAGCCGGGGAATGTCGTCAGCACGCGCCCATCGGTGCTGAATGAACTGTCGAGCGCGCCGTCACTCGCGCGATAACGCGCGAGCGCGAATTGCGCCTGCCCGCTGACCGTGGCCCAACCGGCAACGACTACCCGGTCGCTGGCGTCGATGACCATGCCGTTTAGAAACTCGTGAGATGACGTTGGGAAATCCGCGATGACAATGCCCGCGTTGCCAAACGCCGGGTCAGGCATGCCGTTGGTCAGAAATCGCGTGAGAAAAAAGCGGTAGCCGCCATTCGTGAACGTGGAACCGCCGACCACGACGCGTCCCTGCGAATCGACTGCCGACGCCGCGGCGCTGGATGGGCCGGGAAATGACTGCATGCGCGACGAAATAAATCCACCATCGGACGCGTAAGTTCGGACAAAGAAACCAAGCCCGTCCGGCATCGTGCCGGAAACGACAATGTTCGAGTCGCCCTTCACCAACACGGCGCTCGCGTATCCCACGTCCGCACTCCGCAGGCCGTTTCCATCGAACGAAGAATCCAGCACGCCGTTGGTCAGGTAACGGCCCAGAATAACGCCGCGCTCGCCTGAGTCGTTAAGGCCAGTTCCAGCGACGACGATTCGGTTCTGCGCATCGAACACGGCGGCCACGATTTTCTCGCCGGTGAAGCCACCGATGTTGTTCGTCACGATCGATCCACCGGCAAACCCTGCGGCGCCAATCAGCGTGCTGCGGCGGACAAACTCTTCCACGCTGATGGGCGACGTGCGCAACGCTGCGCCAGCACTGTCTCGAAAGACGGCCGATCCGTTTTGAAATGTCAGCGCGCGACCAGTTCCGTTCGTGATGAAGATGCGAAGGTTGAGCCGGTTGTTCGTGCGAATGTGTTCGAAGAACGGCTCCGGCGGTTCCAGCTTCGTGACGCCGAGCCCGGGCGGGCCGCTCACTGTGTGGGCCGCGAACGTCAACGGCACAGTAAGCGAAGAAGCGACCGCGAGAATCGCAAGCAAGGTTGGGACTCGCTTCATCATAAGTCGTGTTCCTTCAATTCCGAATGAACGCACTGCCCGGTGCCAGCGTTGCTCGAACAGTCATGTGCTTGGTGTGGACGCCGCCGGAGTTGGAGTAAGTGTCCGGCTCCATGAACAGCGTGCCGCCACTGGGTACAAACGTTTTGGCGGTGAGGAAGGTCTTCACGGGATAATGGAACGAGCCGTCCTGGAACGCATTCGTGGCGCCCGCCTCGACGAAGCGCCAGTTCGACTGCGGATACAAATACGACATCACCGCCTGGTCCCACACACTGAGATGATTTCGCTGGCCGACGCACTGCACTGGCGGCGGGCATTGGCCTCCGCAGGTCAGCGCGGCGGCCCACTGCGTCGCGTAGGGTTCGAGCAGAAGGATCGGCGCGCATGCCTGAATATTCGCCGAGCAATTCGAGCAGGTGGAAAATGTGCAGAGCGGATAACTCATGATCGAGTCGATGTCCGGCACGCTGCGCGGCCATTGCAACGAGTTCGCGGCGATCGTGAAATTGCCCAGTCCACTCCCGATCACGTTCGTTCGGATATTGAAGTAATTGTTGCGGCTTGGGCTTTGGTGCGTGTGCAGGAGTCCGAGCGCATGGCCGATCTCATGCGCCATTCCAAACACAGTGGTGCAGCTCGCGAAGGAGTTGTTGTTCGTTCCCCAGAAATTCAGATTCAGAATATGCTGTCCGGTGCCAGCGCGATAACCCTCCGGCGGCGGATAGCTCGGGCCGGTCGTTCCCTGCCGGAGAAATAAATAATCCGGCTCGCTATTGGTGCGGAACACGAAGGTCACGTTCGCCGCAGCCGCCCAGGCATTCATCGCCGCAAGGACGACCAGGCGCTGGTTGATGTTGATGCTCGCGTCGCTGTCGAACTGGTACGGAATTATTCCGTTGGGCCACAACCGCGTGGGCGTGTCGGGATACACACCGCCCGATGCAGCACCGTGCGAAAGCAATAACATGAGAGTGGCGAGCAGGCTTCGGGCGAATGTCGCGTGTCGATCCTGGAAGAGCTTCATGGCTGCAGACCCTTCGTCGCGTTATTGCAATGACACCAACACCAGCACCAATCCTTTGCCGTCGGACAGTGGCGTCATCGCCTTGCCGATGATCGCCCCGTGCGCGCGCGTGTGTTCGGCCACTTTCATGCCGTGCCCGGGCGTTTCGGACGTGGTGATCAAGTCACCGGGAGCAATCGCTCCGCGACTCGCGTCCACCCAACAGTACACACGACCCGTCAGCGCCACCGGCTGTTTGCCGTCCGCGAGCGTGCCGCGCTGGCCCATCAACATGCCGGGCTTCACACCGCCCGCACCGCTGACCACGCCCGCCACGGTTCGGTCGTAAGCGTTTGCGCTGACTTTCAACTCGCCGGGACGCGCCGGATCAATACACACGATCATTCCCGGTCGTGCATCGATGGAATGAATGTCGAAGTTTTCGGAGAGATCGCTGCCGCCGGTAATTTCCAACACCTGAGTCGTGACGCGTCCTTCGCCATTGAAGTCAGCATCGAGAATGATCGACGCAGTCCCGCCGGTTCCCCGGTAGAGCGCGATCTGCGCGCCGTTTCCAACGCCTTCTGCACCTTCGATCACGACCGTCGCAGTACCGTCCTCATCGCGCAGCACCACTTCGCCGCCGCCGCTGGTGCCCTGGCCATCCAACTCAGCGCGAGCGGCGCCGAGATTATTTCGCAATTCGATCAAGCCGGCGCCGCCGCTATTGGCATCGATGAAGACGGTCGCGTCGTTGGTGCCATTGAAAAGCGAAACGGAACTTCCGCGCCCGCTGGCATCGGCATCGAGAGACAGCGTGATATCACCGAGACCGTTTCGCATGGTGAACGACGAACCCTGGCCGCTGCTCGTGCTGCCGAGCAGTTCGATCGTTTCCACTCCGGCATTGTCGCGCACGGAAACCTCGCCAGCGCCCGCCGTGCTGTCGGCATCGAGAAAAATTCCGATCCGGCTGCCGCCTGGGCTCGCGTGATACAGCGACATTTCTCCACCCGGATCAGTCGGGCCACCACCACTGATGTTCACACCGAAATTGCCGGCTGGCCGCCACACATTCAGAAATCCACCCGCCTGCAACGCACCCATGGTGATCGCCGGAAATCCCGAGTCGTCCTCGAGGCGCAACGTTCCGCCGTCCGTGTTGGCAGATGCGCGGAACGCGGGAAATCCCGTCGCTCCGAATAACTCCAAAGTTCCGTTCGTGTCCCGTCCTGCAAGTCTTGCGCGCAAATCGCCAAAGCCCGAGCCGACGCCGCCGCCACCTTCGGGTTCCGAGTACACGTTCAATGTTCCGTCCCAGTTCACGCTGCCGAGATGCAGTGTTTGCAACGTAAGCGTGTCGGAAATTTTCGCCGACGTAATGGCGTTGTTGGCGAGATGAATGTTCGTGATCGAGCCGGGAGCGATCTGCGCACCGGTGATTGCTCCGTCCATGACGTTCGCCGCCCGCATGGCGTATCCCACGGAGGTGATGCGCTGGTCGGGAGCCAGTTGCGTGAACTCGGCTTCGCCCGCACTGAACCAAACGCGCAAACGCAAATCGCTGTTCGTGAATGCCGTCGGTGGGATTGCCATCGTCATGCCGGCCATCGATGTGTCGCCGAGCAACGCGTTGAACAATCCGTTCGTAACGAACAACGATACAGACGCAACAGGTTGTGCGCCGCCCGGAGTGCCGTCGTTGCTCCAATCGCTGATGGCCGGGTTGTTACCACGCACGAGCGCGAATTTGAACTGGCCCGTGCCGCTGAAATTCGTGCCGCTGGAAGTGACGCGTCCCTGGTACGTGATCATTCCCGGAATCTGCGCCTCGGCAACATTGAGCAGTCCGGCTGCGAGAAAAAACGAAACCATCCTTTTCATGAGAGCAACCTGGCGAAGCAGTCGTGAAACGAACGTGAACGTTGGATGAAAAATCTTTCAGGTAGAAGCCGAGCGGACGGGACGCCTGGCTCCGCGATCAGCTTGCGCCTGCTTCCCGCGTGATCTCTTCACTCAGCGGCAGCCGGATCGTGAAGGTGCTTCCCGAGCCGACTACGCTTTCCACTTCGACCTGTCCGTCGTGCGATTCCGCAATGGCTTTCACGATCGAGAGACCCAGCCCCGCGCCGCCATGCGCCCTGTTGCGCGCCGTATCGATTCGGTAGAATCGTTCGAGGAGACGAGGCAAATGTTCCGGCGCCATACCGACGCCGGAATCAATCACATGCACTCGCGCTTCACCGTCATGAGGACTGGCGCGGACCACCACTTTTTCCCCGGCCGGAGTGTGACGCAAAGCATTCTCGACCAGGTTGCGAACCGCGCGTTGCAGCGCAAGAGCATCTCCGCTGACGATGAGTTCGCTCGGGACTTCCAGTTCGACTGGAACTTTTGCGAGTGCCGCCAACGGATCGAGTTCCTCGACGGCACGACGACAAACCTCGGCAAGATTCACCGGCGCGCGGCGTTCGTGTCCCTTGGCGGTCTGGAGCCCGGCGAGCGCCAGAAGATTCTCCACGAGGCCATCGAGGCGTTCGAGTTCGATGCGGTTCAACTCAAGCGTCTCTTGATACTCGCTTCCCGAACGTTGCCGTCTTCAGGCGGTGCAAGCCGTCCTCGCCGCCGGGCGAGAGTTCCACGACGAACCCCTCTTCCCGCAATCCGCGCGCGATCGATTGGGCCAATCGCGTCTCATCCTCCACAATGAGAATGCGCATAGGCGCCATTCTGAAAAGGCCGGAGGGAAAATCCAGCCCGGATCTGATGCACTGCGATTGCGCCAGTCGATTTGCTATGACAGGGAGGCGGCGAGACGCAGAGAAACCGAGAAATCCTTTGTCACTTCCCGTGAACTCCGCACATTCTGATCTTGCGGCCGGAACGCGTAGTTGCCGGACAGAGGACAGAGGAATCTTTTCATGACGACCACGTTTTGGAGATTATTTCCGGTTATGTTTTTTGAATCCTTATCGAAGAATCGGAAGGCGGCTGAGTGATGCGTTCGAAGAGAACCCTCGCTGGTTTCACTTTGGCATTTGCCACGCTGGTGTTTGTGGCCTTGATGTTGTTGGGCAGCGCGACAGAACAGCGAAAGACTGCTGCGTGGGTAGCGCACACGCGGGACGTGCTGGAGAAAATCAACGAATTGGTGACATCTCTGAGCGACACGGAGAACGGACGGCGCGGTTATGTGCTGTCCCAACACGATCGGTATTGGGGGCATTACACGAATGGAGCGGGACGTGCAGCAATAGTCCTTCGCGAACTGCGGGGGTTAACAAAAGATAACTCACTCCAAACCGCGGCGTGCGATCAGTTGGAAGGATTGATCCACCATCGGTTGACGATTTCCTCCAACAGCATCACGGCACGCCGGGAACGCGAGTGGGACCAGGCGACGCAAATTTCCTTCATGGAACTAGGGCAACAAGCGATGGAGCCGATTCGTCAGCTTGCAGCCCAAATGACCGCCGATGAAACTGCACTCCTGGAGAAGCGCCTGGCCATCCGCGACAAGAACGTGAAAGGAACGGAGGGCTTTGCCGTTTTGGTGTCGCTGTTCGGTTTAAGTTCGTTCGCCGTTCTCTCGATCTTGTTCGCTCGAGCAACTCGAAAGCAGCGTCAGGCAGAGGAGAGACTCCGACAGAGCAACCTGGAATTGGAACAGCGCGTGGAACAGCGCACGTCTGAATTGTCGCGAACGGCCGAGAAGGCAGCGTGGCTCGCCTCATTTCCTGAGAACAATCCAAACCCCATTGTTGAACTCGACCTCGATAAGGGCGTGATTCATTACGCCAATCCGTTCACGAACCGGCTCTTTTCGAACCTGCAAAGCGAAGGACTTCAGCATCCGCTCTTTGCTGGCCTGACTGAAGCCGCGAAGCCGTTGTTCGCCGGAGGAAGAGAAGCGGTGCGCCGCGAGGTGGCGGTGGGCGAATGTCACTACGCGCAAACGATCAGCCGGGTTGCTGACAGCCCGCGATTGCGCATTTATAGCAGCGACATTACCGAACAAAAACATGCTGAAGGCCGGTTGGAACAACAGCGCGCCGAGTTGCAATTGATTCTCGACACCGTACCGGCGCTGATTTTTTACAAGGACTCCCAACATCGGCTGGTGCGGGTGAATCAGGAACTTCTCCGCCTCGTGGGGCTTCCGAAGCAGGAGGTTGAAGGCCGTACGGACAAGGAGATGAATTCGCCGCACGCGGAACGTTACTATCAGGATGAAGACGAGATCATGGCTTCGGGCCAGGCGAAGCGAGGGATTGTCGAGCCGATGGAAACCAGCACCGGAACCCGCTGGCTGCAAACGGACAAGCTCCCGTATCGCAACGGATCGGGGCGGATTGCCGGCATCATCGGCTTCGCCATTGATATTACCGAGCGCCGGCAAGCGGAACAGAAACTTCAGGACCAGTTGAGCCGCCTGAACCTGCTCCATGGCATCACGCGCGCGATCGGCGAGCGCCAGGATTTGAAGAGCATCTTCCAAGTGGTCATTCGCAGCCTGGAAGACAATCTGCCGATCGATTTCGGCTGCATTTGTCTTTATGAAGCAGAGGCAAAAGCGTTGACCGTTTCCAGCGTTGGTGGAAAGAGCCAATCGCTCGCAACGGAAATGGCGATGGGGGAACAATCTCGCATCCCCATTGATCAGAATGGCCTGTCTCAATGCGTGCAGGGAAAGCTGGTTTGCGAGTCGAACATTACTGAAGTGCCGATGCCCTTTCCCCAACGACTGGTGCGGGGCGGATTGCGATCTCTCGTGATCGCGCCGCTGCTGGTGGAGAGCCAGGTGTTCGGCGTGCTCGTGGCCGCGCGCCGCGAGGTGAATGGGTTTACGAGCACGGACTGCGAGTTCCTGCGGCAGTTGAGCGAGCATGTCGCATTGGCTGCGCACAGCGCGCAACTTTATGGCGCGTTACAGCAGGCTTATCGCGACCTGCATGAAACCCAGCAAGCGGTCATGCAGCAGGAGCGACTGCGGGCGTTGGGGCAAATGGCGAGCGGGATCGCCCACGATATCAACAACGCCATTTCGCCCATCGCGCTCTACACGGAGTCCTTGCTGGAACGAGAGCCGAACTTGAGTCCTCGCGCTCGCGAAAACCTTCAGATCATTCAACGCGCTATTGAAGACGTGACACATACGGTCGGGCGGATGAAGGAGTTTTACCGGCAGCGCGAAACTCAGCTAACACTTATGCCGGCGGACGGGAATCAATTGATCCGCCAGGTGTTGGATCTCACACGGGCCCGATGGGAGGACATGCCACAACAGCGGGGAACCACGATCGACGTGCAAACCGAACTGGCACCGGAACTTCCAGCGATTATCGGCGTCGAAAGCGAAATTCGGGAGGCACTCACCAATCTCGTCTTCAACGCGATCGATGCGATGCCGGAAGGCGGCACTCTGAGCCTGCGAACCAGGACAGTCCCGGGCACGGCGCCTTCGACGCCACCTCACGTTCTCATGGAAGTAAGCGATACCGGCGCCGGCATGGACGAAGAAACGCAACGGCGTTGTATGGAACCCTTTTTCACCACCAAGGGTGAGCGCGGCACGGGTCTCGGCCTCGCAATGGTTTATGGAATCGCGCAACGTCATAGAGCCGAAATCGAAATCGAAAGTGTTGTGGGCAAAGGCACCACCATACGGCTCATCTTCGCCGCGCCCGCCGAAATGACGAACGGGCAGCCTGTCCGACCTCCGACGGAGTATGCAACGCCTTCGCGCCTTCGCATTCTGGCGATCGATGACGATCCGCTCGTGCTCAAATCAGTCCAGCATGCCTTGGAAGCTGATGGCCACGTGGTTCAGGTGGCCAACCACGGCCAGGAAGGCATCGATGCATTTCACGCCGCGCGAGAAAGTGACCAACCGTTTGCGCTGGTCATCACCGACCTGGGGATGCCCTCCGTGGATGGGCGCAAAGTGGCGAGTTCCGTAAAGGCAGCATCACCGTCCACTCCGGTTATTTTGCTGACGGGATGGGGACAGCGTCTGGTGGCGGAAGGCGAAGTGCCGCCGGGCGTGGATCAAGTGCTGAGCAAACCACCGAAGCTTCTCGAATTGCGCGAAGCGCTCGTTCGGTGCTGCCAGCCTGCACGTCCACAAGAAACACCATAGCGCAGACGAAAACGGTATGCCCGACCGGCCAAAAATTCTCATTGTTGACGATGAAGCGGCGCAAGTGAAGGCACTCTGCGAAACGCTGAGAGATCACGGTTACGAAACGTCGGGCTTCACGCGAGCACAGGAAGCGCTGAAAGCTTTGCGTAAGGCCGGTGTCGATCTGATCCTCACCGACTTGTTGATGCCCGACATGAACGGCATCGATTTTCTGCGCGCGGCGCTTGAAATAGATCCTGATCTCGTCGGCGTCGTGATGAGTGGTGAAGGCACGATTGCCACGGCGGTGGAAGCAATGAAGACGGGTGCGCTCGATTATGTCCTGAAGCCATTCAAATTAAGCGCGGTTTTGCCGGTGCTCGCGCGCGCGTTGACCGTGCGGCGCCTGCGTTTCGAAAAAGCCGAATTGCAGCAACGCCTGCACGTCCGCACCGCCGAACTTGAAACTGCCAACAAAGATCTTCTCGCCGCCAATGCAGAACTCGAAGCATTCTCGCACACAGTTTCCCACGACCTGCGCGCTCCGTTACGCGCGATCGGCGGCTATTCGAATATCCTGGAAAGAGAATACAGGGAACAGATGCCCGCCGAGGTCCGGCAACTTCTGAGTCACATCGCGAGAAACAGCCATCAAATGGGGCTTCTGATCGATGGTTTACTGCGCCTCTCACAGTTTACCGGGCAAACCATCTCGAAGCAGACCGTCCCTGTTTCAACTCTTGTCAGCGATATCCTGGCCGACCTGCGCAGGGAACTCGGCGACCGGAACCTGAAAATTGAGATGGAGAACCTGCCCGATTGCGTCGCGGATTTGACGCTGCTCAAGCAGGTCTTTGTAAACCTGCTGGCGAATGCCTTCAAATTCACTCGTGAGAAAGCGCAACGGCGCATTGAAATTGGAGGAGCACGAAGAGGCAACGATTACGTTTATTTCGTAAAGGACAACGGGGCCGGCTTCGACATGCAATACGCTGAAAAACTGTTCGGCGTCTTCCAACGGTTGCACAGCGCCGATCAATTTGAAGGCACCGGCGTCGGTCTTTCTGTTGTTCAGCGCATCATCGAACGCCACGGCGGACGTATCTGGGCGGAGGCGGCCCTCGATCGAGGCGCGACGTTTTCTTTCAGTCTGCCGGTGTGAGCCTCGTGCGCGCTGGCCTCAACTCCACCTCCAGAATCTGAACGAAGATCCCGGACTCTTCTCATCCTCCACAATGAGAATGCGCGTGAGCGCCATTCTGAAAAGACCGCCGGAAAATCCAGCTCGAATCGCTGTGTGTGCCCTGGGCGATGTTCTCTCCTCAATCGCCAAACCATGCTTTGAATCACGGGAAGCCCGCGCTAGAATTAGCCGATCCAAATGTTCCCGCGCTCTCTAATCTGGCTGGCTGTAGCGCTGCACTTCACGGTGCAGGTTTCGGGCAAAAGCATCACTGAGCGCGACCGGAATCACTGGGCATTTCAGCCGATCAGGAAGATCGAGCCGCCGACGGCGCGGACTGCATCTGGGAATCCGATCGATCGCTTCGTTGTCAGTAAACTCGAGACGAACAGCCTGGTTCTGTCTCCGCCTGCGGCCAGAGAACAATTGATTCGTCGCGCGACGTTCGGGCTCATCGGGCTGCCGCCCACGCCCGAGGAGATTGATTCCTTCGTGAAGGATTCTTCTGCCGACGCTTACGAAAAACTGGTCGATCGTTTGCTCAACTCACCGCATTACGGAGAACGCTGGGGACGCCACTGGCTGGATCTGGCGAGGTTCGCAGAGAGTGACGGCTTTGAGCATGACGCACCACGTCCGCATTCATGGCGCTATCGCGATTACGTCATCGCTTCATTCAATGCGGACAAGCCTTACGATCGGTTCATCCGCGAACAGCTCGCGGGCGACGAATTGTTTCCAGATAAACCGGAGGCGATCATTGCGACTGGTTTCAATCTGCTGGGGCCAGACATGGTCGATTCGGCGGATCAAATGCAACGGCGTCATAACACGTTGAATGACATGACCGATACGGCGGCGCTCGTGTTTCTCGGGCAAACGCTCGGCTGCGCGCGGTGTCACAATCACAAGTCGGAACCGGTTTCGCAGCGGGATTACTACCGGTTCCAGGCTTTCTTCTCGTCGGTGTCATTTCAGCGCGCAGTTCCGGTCCCGACGCAAGCCGAACGCGCCGCGTATGATGTCGCATTCGCGGAATACAACGCGAAGACAGAACGGCAACGACGACAGATCGAGGCTCTCGAATCTCCGCACCGCGAACGTCTCCACGCCCAAAAGCTTGCGAAGCTTTCGGAGGAGGCACAACTGGCGCACAAAACACCGAAGGAGAAGCGCACGGTGGAGATGGAGAACCAAATTCAGGAAACCTCTGATCTTCTCAAAATCTCTGATGCTGAGGTGGTGAAGGCAATGTCACCGGAAGACCGTGCGGCGCACAAGAAGCTGACCGATGAGTTGAAGAAATTTTCCAAACCGGACTCGCTGCCGCTTGCGATGGCGCTACAGCGCTCGAAACCGGCAAAGAACTTCGTGCTCGGTCGCGGCGACTACAACGATCCGCGCGACGAGGTGGAGCCCGGCGTTCCAGAGATTCTGACCAACTCAGTGCCGTCAGACATGCAGTTCAACGCGAGCAGTAACCGCGCGTCTCTCGCGAATTGGATCGCGAGTTCCAACAATCCACTGAGCGCGCGTGTGATGGTGAACCGTATCTGGCAGCATCATTTTGGTCGTGGCATTGTCCCGATGCCCAGCGAGTTTGGCACACGCGCGGAGCCGCCGACGCATCCCGAACTGATCGATTGGCTCGCGAGCGAGTTCATCGTGCGCGGTTGGAGCATCAAACAAATGCAGAAGCTGATTCTCCTGTCGGCGACGTACCAGCAGTCCAGCGAACCGTCGGAAACTGCGTTGGCGCGTGATCCGGAGAATAAATTATTCTCGCGACAGAACCGGGTGCGTCTTGAAGGTGAAGTGATACGCGACAGCTTGCTCGTGATCAGCGGTCGGTTGAATCCGAAGGTGGGCGGCCCAAGTGTCTTCCCGCCCATTCCTGAAAGCATCACGAAGACCTCGAAGAACTGGACGTCGAGCGCGAACGCTGCCGATCACACCCGGCGGAGCCTTTACATCTTTTCGCGCCGCAACCTGCGCTTTCCATTCCTCGAAGTGTTTGACGCGCCAGATAATAACCTGAGTTGCTCCATGCGCGGTCAGAGCACCATCGCGCCCCAGGCCCTTACGCTCCTCAACTCGGAGGAAGTGATGTCGTCGGCAAAGTCGTTTGCTGCGCGCGTCATGAAGGAAGCGAAATCACCTCACGAGCAGATCGAGCGCGCATATCGTTCTACAGTCGGACGCGCTCCAACGGCGAAGGAGCGACAGTTGACGGACGAGTTTCTAGCTGCGTGTCGCGGTCGAATGGAAACGACGCAAGCGGCGCTGGCAGCGTCAAGTGCCATGGAAGAGTTGTGCCGCGCTTTGTTCAACGTGAACGCATTTGTCTATGTCGATTGATTTCATCAACACATGTCCTGGACCAGCCGCGCGCCCTGCGTTTCCGGTGAATCGCCGGACGTTTCTTCGTCGGGCGGGCGCCGGATTCGGCACGCTGGCGCTGGCGAGCTTGCTGGATGGTGCAGGGTTGTTGACCTCGGCAAAGGCGAACACACCGGCTAATCCTCTTGCACCGAAAAAACCACCCTTTCGCACCCGCGCGCGCAGCGTGATCTTCCTGTTCATGTCGGGAGGCCCAAGCCATGTCGATCTGTTTGATCCCAAGCCGGAGTTGATCAAACTCGCCGGCCAGCCGATCCCCGAATCGTTCGGCACCTTCAAGACACGTCGCGCCGTCGCGAAGAACAATCTGCTCGCGCCGGCGCGGGCGTTTCGGAAGCGATGTCAATCCGGCATCGAGGTTTCTGACTTTCTCCCGAACATTGCGGAGCATGTGGACGACATGTGCCTGCTGCGCGGATGCTACGCCGACAGCGTCACACATCCCGAGTCGGTGTACCAGATGAACACGGGTTCCATCCTCATGGGTCGTCCGAGCCTCGGCGCGTGGGCGACCTATGGGCTGGGCACGGAGAACCAGAACATGCCGGCTTTTGTTGTGATGCCTGATCCCGCCGGTTGGGTGAAAGGCGGCGCGCCGGCCTGGGGCAATGGTTACCTGCCTGCAACGTATCAAGGCACTCTCTTGCGCGGTGGTGATTCGCCGATTCTCGATTTGAAAACGCCGAAAAGCGTTTCCGCGGCACAACAACGCGCCACGGTGGATTTCGTCAATCAGATCAATCGCGCCGGTCTTCCTCCCGGGGAAGAGAACTCGGAATTGGCTGCCCGCATTGCAGCGTACGAACTTGCCTTTCGGATGCAAAGCCATGCGCCTGAGATCGTGGACATCTCGAAAGAAACCGAGGTGACGAAAAAGCTCTACGGTCTCGACAACAAAGTGACCTCTGAGTTCGGCACTCGCTGCCTGCTCGCACGCCGGCTTGTCGAAAGTGGCGTGCGCTTCGTTCAACTTTATTGCGGCGACACAAACGGATGGGATGGCCACGCGGACGTCGAAGGCAACCATGCGAAACTGTGTGCGCAAAGCGATCTGGCGATTGCTGGATTGCTCAAGGATCTAAAGGCGCGCGGTCTATTCGAATCCACACTCGTGATCTGGGGCGGGGAGTTCGGACGCATGCCGATGAGCGAAGGTCAGAATGGCCGAGACCACAATCCCCACGGCTTTTCAATGTGGCTCGCCGGTGCAGGCGTGAAAGGCGGCCAGGTCATCGGCTCCACGGATGCTGTCGGTTTGCGAGCGGAGACGGAGAAGACGCACGTCCACGATATTCACGCCACGATCCTGCACTTGCTCGGCTTCGATCACGAACAACTGACGTTCCGGCACAATGGTCGCGACGAACGACTGACCGATGTCGCTGGTGAAGTGATCAAGAAAGCGCTCGCGTAGAATGACTGCTGAATTTGATTTCCGAAAAAGTGGCGCGGCAAATCACCGAGTTTGGCAGCGGAACAATTGCAAGAAAGGCGCGGCAAATAACGCCTTGGAAGACTGGTGGAGCCGAGGGGATTCGAACCCCTGACCCCCACAATGCCATTGTGGTGCTCTACCAACTGAGCTACGACCCCAGCCAAACGGAGCGCGAAAGTAGAAGTCCCCTCCCCCTTTGTCAAAACGTTTCCCGATGACGCGCGCGAATCGGCGCGCAACGGCGCTCACGCACCGAGAGTGGATGTGGACTGCGGCGGCAAGTCCGACGCGACCCGCTTTCCGACACAGGAAAATCATTGGAAGCCAGGAAGCTCTTGCCGATGCCAAAGCGCTGCGCCACTGCGCTCTGCCAGCGCAGTCCAAAACGCGCGCAAATCAGTGGGATGCGGCGGCCAGGGATGCCAACTTGTGCTCAGCGCATCCGCTGTCGAGCAGTTGCGCGGTGATTTCCCATCCATCAAAAATACTCTTGGCGCGCCCCGCTACGAAGAGCGCGGCGGCGGTGTTGAGTTGGACCGCGTCACGTCTGGGACCGCGATCGGTGTTGTTTAGAATGTTCCTGATGATGGCCGCGTTCGCGTGACGATCTCCGCCCACGAGATCTCGCAACGTGCCGGGCTGCAAAGGAAACATGGAAGCGCCGAACTCGGAGGTGTGAAATCCTCGATCCTGATAAAACTCAGCGAACTGAGTCACATCGAGCGTGGAAATTTCATCGAGGTGCGCGACTTCGTTTGAACCCTCAACGCCAGTCGGCATGCGTCCGCACACCACCATGCCGCGTCGAACACCCAACCGCTGCAGCACGCGCGCGATCGGCTCGCAATACTCTGGGCGCGGCACACCGACGAGTT
>DATHEW010000421.1:0-4935 GCA_035318425.1 Candidatus Acidiferrum sp.
CCACGAACACAGTCGTCACCAGCGCCGCTGTCGTGAACGATAGTTCGTGGACTGCGATCACCAACACGCCTGTTCAGAGCGGAGACGCGTGGAAGGTGGTGTTGGCCGCCAGCGAGACGCAGAGATATTTTCGGCTAGAGCAACGATGAAGCGTTTCGAAAGCGCAGAGCGGGTTGGAGGAGCGAGTTTCACGAAATCCCTGACTGGAGCCCAACGCGTTCGAAGCACGAACAGGAACGAACGTGACTTGGAACACCCACGTGCCCCTCACACGCTCAGCGTGGCGCTCCACCGCCGCGCGACCGTTCCAATCGAGCATGGGCGACCAATTAGCGGCGTCCAAGTTTAGCGGCAAGCTGCGAGTCAGGAAGTTCTTCCTCTGCGCCTCCGCGTCTCCGCGATAAACTCGCATCTGTGAAAAGAACCGGTGGGGTGAGCCTCCGTCGAGCCGTGAACAAAGGCGTGGATCGCCTGAGCGCTGAACGCCGTTCGTGGAATATGTCGCGCATTCGCGGCAAGGACACGACGCCGGAGAAAATCGTGCGCTCGCTGCTGCACCGCATGGGCTATCGGTTTCGTTTGCACCGACGAATTGAGGTAGGGCTCGCTGGCCTCAGCGGGCCGTCCGCCTCACGTACACGACGCGGCGCGGTGAGGAGTGGTTCCGCACGGGCCTCGCGCCCTGCTTTCGCCCGTCCTGACATTGTGCTCCCCAAATACAAAACCGCCATCTTCGTCCACGGCTGCTTCTGGCATCGGCATCCGGGTTGCAAGAACTGCACCACGCCGACGAATCGCCGCGAATGGTGGCTGGCGAAATTGAATGGCAACGCCGCGCGCGACAAACTCCATCAGGCCGCGCTCAAGAAACTCGGCTGGCGCGTCGTGGTGATTTGGGAATGTGAGGCGGAGTGCAACGAATGCCTGCGCATTCTTCGCCACCAGCTTCCCCGACGTGCGTAGCAGTCGAGGTAACGAGACTCACAACTACGTCGCCTCACTTGCGCTTCTCGCAACTCGTAATCGCTCGAAACCGCTCAGATTGATTTCGTATTCCACGTACTGCACTCCACCCGGGACGCCGCCGTTGAATTGCACAGGCGTGAGCCGGGGAAAATCATCATTCGCAATCAAATCAAACGCACCGTGACCGGCTGCATCCTGACAAATCACGTCGAGGTAAAGTGCCGTTGGTCTTCCCGCGATTAGCATTTCACGAGTGACGACGCCGAGTCCGCGGCTTTGCGAGTCTTCCAACGGTTGCTCGTCAGCAGCAAGTGGCACGAGCAGATGGCGCTTCGATTCTGAATCAATTGCGGCCAGCAGTCGCTCCGTGACATCCGGCAGCGCAAACCGCGCGGTGAGTTGTTCGCCTGAAGGACGCGCCGCCTCCAATCGTTGCCACACCTCTCGCGCGCCCTGGCTCACTCAAGCTCCTTCCGCTGACTTGACCGCCGAAGGGGCGCGAATAGAACTGCCGGACACACGTAGCGCAGACTTTTAGTCTGCCGTATCGCCGACTTGCAGTCGGCTGAACGCTCGAACATTTCGCATCTCTCGTGCTTTCGAGCGCTCTGCAGAATGGAATTCTTTGATACGGCAGGTTGAAAACCTGCGCTACCACGGAACGCCGCCGGGCAGTCCCAATCGCATCCTCGCCGGAGGGACACCTTGAAGCCTGCGTCAAAATCCAATACCGTCTGCCCATGAAGACCATCGCCTACTGCGTCTATCGCGAAGATGAATTTCACGTCGCGCAGTGTCTCAACGCGGAAGTGTCGAGCTTCGGCGCTACGCGGGACGAGGCGGTCGCCAATCTCAAGGAAGCCGTCGAACTTTATTTGGAAGGCGAAACCGCTCCATCGTTTACTCCGATCTCGGACGTCAGCATCGGCCAGGAGATGGTTAATGCCTAAACGCCTCGGCTCCGACGAGGTCATTCGTGTGCTGCGAGAACACGGCTTCTTTTTCGTCACCCAGCGAGGAAGCCACGCCAAATACAAGAATGCCAGCGGCCGGATCGCCATCGTTCCGCACCCGAAAAAGGAACTGCCCATTGGCACCACCCGCTCCATCGTCCGCCAATCCGGGCTGACCCCGCAGGACTTCGGATTTTGATCCGGGAACGTTGTCACTCAATCGGTCTCCAGCCGACCGAGCCTTCGAGATACGCTTCGACACGCTGCGGCTGTTTCGATTCCGGAAACGAAATCACCAGTCCGACGAGATCGCGCACGCTCGCGTCGTCAGGATTTTGGAACAACCGCTGACAATTCCCGCCAGCGGGAATGCGCGCGACAAACTCCATCAGGCCGCCCTCAAGAAACTCGGCTGGCGCGTGATGGCGATTTGGGAATGCGAAGCGAATCGGAGAGGGGGATCGAGCGCTTGTTGCGCTGCGTTCGTCATGAGTCGCGGAGCGACCGCGTGAAGGTAGCCGTGGCTTTCAAGCCACGATTTGCGTCCGCGAAGCAGTCTCGTCGCATAGCGACGGCTGAAAACATTTCGGAATCAAGCGTCGCTCCGCGACGCGGCGGATTTGAAATCCCGAACCGTGGGATGAATCCCACGGCTACCATCACAGCATCGCTCTGCAATGGCGGTCGTGTTCTTCAATCGAGCATTCACTCGCCGTAAGCTGCCGCCAGTTCAACACGGCGTTCAGTCTCTTCCGGCAAATGCACGAGCATCCGGTCGAACAAACCCGACCACTGCGCGTCGCACGCGTACAAATCACCGTCCGCAAGTTCGTCGGCGTCTGCGCGACGCCACGCTTCAGCGGCGAAACGGCGCAGCACGCGCGGCCAGCCGCTGTCGGCGGATTCGTAGCCGTCGGGATGCAGACCGGGGTAGAGATAGGCAATCGCACACCAGGCGCGAACGAAGGTGGGTTTCGAAAGTCGTTCGAGCGAGCCAGTGAGTTCGACGATAAATCATTCCGGCCGCGAACCGAAGCAGCGTCCATCTTCGTCGATCAACGTTCCGTCTGGCTGCACCGTCACCGCAACGACGTATTCCTCTACTTCGATCGCGTCGTCAAAATCACGTTCGCCATCCAGAAATTGCTGCAAGCGGGTGATCGCGTAGTCCACAATCTCACGCTGCGCGTCCACTTCCGATTCAAACACGACATACTTATCATCGCCATTGTCATCGCTCTCGCTCACGACGGGTACCGGCCCTTGGCAGAACGTGTTGATGTAAATGCAGAAGCCCTTCCGCAAGATTGAAGAGTTCTCTTGGCTCATGATTGCGCCTCCATCTGGGTCTGAATCTTTCGGATGATGGAGCGGTAATGTTCGGCGATATGGTCTGCCTCTTGCGCTTTGCTGCATTCTTCAACGAGGAAGAACTTGCCGTCCGGCATGGTGTCGGTGCGAATGTATTCCGCCGTGCGCTCCCAAGATTCCGCGCGCGTCTCCAAACCATCAAGAAGCTGGCCGAGGTCGAGGTCATTCAGTTCGATTCGATACGTGAGTGCCATAACTGGCAATACTACCTGGCCAGGTACGCGAACGGCGGCAAGCGTTTTCCTGCTTCGCCCAAAACGACGAACCTGGCACCGTCGAAGCATGGCAGCCGGAAAACGATGGACACGCGATGAGTTGCTCGTCGCTCTGAACCTCTACCACAAGCTCACCTTTGGTCAGCTTCACGCGCGGCAACCGGCGATTGTCGCGCTCGCGGACAAGCTCGAACGCGGCTCGAACAGCATGGCGATGAAGCTCTGCAACTTCGCTTCGCTCGACTCGGCTTTGAAACTTCGCGGCATCAAAGGGCTAGAGGGCGCAAGCGCCCTCGACCGGACAGTTTGGAACGAGTTTCACCAGAATCTCAACGAGACGGTACCAGTGAGCGAAGAAGCTCTGCGCAAGTTGTTCGACGTGGATGAGGGCAGTACGCTTGAAGTGTTACCAAAGGAAGGCGTCCGCGTGCGTAAGCGCCCACCGACTGGCCCGACTGAGACAATAGCGAGCGTGAAGTTGCGCCGAGGGCAGGATTATTTCCGCGACGCCGTGCTGAATAATTTCGGCGGACGTTGCGGCGTCACTCAGCTTGCTGTGCGCGAGTTGCTGATTGCCTCGCACATCCTCCCTTGGGGCACGCATGTTGCCGAGCGTTTGAATGTTCGCAACGGCCTGTCACTTTCGCGCCTCCACGACGCAGCCTTTGACCAAGGACTGATTACCTTCGACGACAGTTTGCGTTTGGTAGTCTCTCTACGGCTGAAGGCAGCGTTGCCGCAACGGTCCGTCGCCGAGAACTTCGGAGCTTATGCTGGCGAAGCTTTGCTGTTGCCCAACGATGCGGCGCTCCCAGATTCGGCTTTCCTCGCGGAGCATCGCGCAAAGAAATTTCGCAAGACGTGAGTCGTCGCGGATTCTTTCGCGGGCCTTGCGAGATGAGGATTTCCGAGCCGTCCTTGTGGTAGCGGGCGCTGAGGGTTCGCGCGATGTCATTGCCCGTGACGAGTCCGAAGCCAAACCTGTTGCCCGCCGCCTGATGTTTCTTCGCGTAGTTCTGAAGGTAGTTCCACAGATGATCGGTGAGCGTGTATTTGTCCGGCACATCGGCGTCGAGGATGCTCGCGAGCTTCGGCCCTTCGGCGGGGAACTCCGGGAACTCGAACGCGCGCCCCGGCTTGAACCCAACCAGGAAGATGCGCTGGCGGTGCTGCGGCACGACGCTCTGCGCATTGATGATCTTCCAATAGACCTGATAGCCGAGCGCATCGGTGAGGGTGTCGTGGATGATTTTGAAGGTGCGGCCCTGGTCGTGCCGGACGAGGTGCTTCACGTTCTCCAGAACGAACGCGGCAGGTTTGTGATAGTCGAGAATCTCGGCAATCGAGAAAAAGAGATTGCCCTGTTTCACATCCTCGAAGCCGTGCTTGCGTCCGAGACTGTTCTTCTTGGAAACGCCCGCGAGGCTGAA
>DATHEW010000422.1:0-4496 GCA_035318425.1 Candidatus Acidiferrum sp.
CTGTGCCGACCTCGCTCTCGGTCACCAGCCGCGTTGCCACGCTCACGATTAATCCCATCCATTTCGTCGCGGAGCCTGCGGACACGACGCTTCCTTTGACGCAGAGCGGAACGTTTTCCGGCTCAGCGGTTTCCGGCAGCGCTCCCTACTCTTATCAATGGTACACAAACGGAGTCCTTGATCCTTCAGCGGCGACCGGCAATTACCCGGTCGGACCGGTTGGAACAACCGACAGCGGGCGAACCTTCCGGTTGGTGATCACTGACTCGACGTTGATCAGCATCACGAGCCGCGTGGCGACATTGACGGTGCTGGAAGCGCCGGGCCGGGTTGGTGTTAGTTTCACTGGCCGCGGTGATTGTGCTCCGGCCTGTTCGACGCTGCTTGGTTCGACCATTGCCGGTCTGCTGCCACAGGGTAACTGGAACAATATCGACAACAGCGCGGACGGAACGTTTGGCGGCCTTAGCCCCGCACTCAAGGATGGTAACGGTGCGGCGACCAGCGTGACTCTTACCTACGACGCGAACGACTCTTGGAACAACGACGGCCCATCCGGGACCAGTGACGAGAAGTTGATGAACGGCATCAGCAAGGCGAACGGCGCCAACCGTCAGAACGTTTACACCTTCAACAATGTCCCCGCTGGATTGTACGACGTGCTCGTTTATCTCAACGTCAATGGCGATAACCGGATCGGCGACATCTCATCCGCCGGCGTCACTTACTATTACACCTCGCAGCACGCCTTCGGGGGATCGTTCATCCAGATCACGAATCAAAATCCGGCGGGCCCTCGGGACACCGGCAACTACGTAAAATTCCGTGTGCTGCCAAACGCGGCGAACCAGATCCCGATCTCGTTCATCAATCGAGGCGACGCGGACGGCATAGGCATCTCAGGATTCCAGCTCGTTTCCCTGCCGGAGCAACTTGCGTTTTCCTCCCAGCCTGCAGATGCGTCCCGCTATCTCGGCCAGAACGTCACGTTTTCTGCTGGCGTGGTATTTGGAGTCGCGCCGGTGGTTTACCAATGGTACACGAACGGCTTTGCTGACACGGCCAATGGCCAGAGCGCCAGCTACACACTCAATGGCCTCACAGTCGCCGACAGCCGAACGGTGCAGCTTGTCGTTTCAGATGGCGCTTCATTGAGCATCACCAGCCGCGTGGCGCGTCTGGGGGTGATAGAGAACAACAACATCAGCCTGAACTTTGTCGGCAGGAACGGCGGATTTCCAATAACACCGGCCACCAACTTCGCGGGAGTCATTTCGCTGAGTAACTGGAACAACAACGTGGCCTCCGGTGAGATGCCGACCAGCGGTGATCGGCTGGCTTTGGCGGATCATTTGAACAACGTCACGCCTGTCACGGTTCATTGGGAATCCACGGATGGTTGGGACAACAACACGACTTACCCGGGTCCCGACGGCAACTACATGATGATGAAGGGTGAATACAAGGTCACCACCGGGGCGGCCGGTTATGTCTCTTTTGGCAGCCTGCCGCCTGAAACGTCGTTCGATGTGTACGCTTACACGGCGGTGAATAACGGCGGTTCTTTGCCTGGCAATGTCCGTTACGCCATGTGGGTCACCAACCAGGCGGACAACGCGGCCGGAACTCTCTCGCGGACCAACTACGCGCTCGAGCCGGACAACTACGCTGGAACATTTGTCCTCGCAGAAAATTACAACCCGGCCGGACCGTTTCCGGGCGGCCATTACTCGCGGTTTACCAATGTGTTCTCCGCCGCGAATGGCAGCCTATTCATCGGCCTGAGGCACATAACCGGTGGTGACGGAGCAGGCATCACGGGCATCCAGTTGATCCGCCGTAGCGATGTGGCGGCCGCTCCATTGTCACTCGTCAGTGCCACCCTGAGCCAAGCACCTAGCCCCGTGTTCGAGGGTTCGCCGTTTACTCTGAGCGGCCTGAGCGCTTCGGGAATTGGACCGCGCTCTTACCAATGGCAGACCAATACAGCGAATAATCTCAGCGGCACCTGGGTAAATGTTCCCGGCGCGAACAGCGCAACGTACACAGCGACGCCAGTGTTTGCCCAGAGCGGCACGCAGTACCGAGTGATCGTCGCGAACAGCGCACCGAGTTCCTTAACCAGCGCGCCCATCGCGATCCAGGTCGTTCAGGACGTGACGCCGCCAACGTTGCTCAGCGGGTTGGGCGGGGCTTACCGCAACATGGTGACGCTGTCGTTCTCGGAGCCGATGCTGCTTGCGGACGCGACCAACGCTGCCAATTACACGATCACGAATTCCACGGGTGCGCCGCTGGCAATTGCGGGGACTTCGATCTCGGCGGATGGCAAGACGGTGAATTTGGCGACGGCGCCGCAGACGGCGAATGAACAATACGGCGTTGTGATAACCGGTGTCCGCGACCGTGCGCTCATTCCGAACACACTTGTTCCCAATCCGACGATTGCGACTTTTACGGCGTATGATCTCGACTTCCTGCCTGGCCAGGTCGTGTTCCGCGCGTATCCAACCGCCGGCGACACTGCAATCGCCCAACTGACGAACCATTCGAGTTTCCCGAATTCGCCGGACTTCTTCGCGCTCATCAACACCATGAACAGCGCTTCGGTGGGTGGTGTGTATGCCGCGAGCGCCGATCCCCCGGCCGGCCGCAACAACTTCGGTGCTACGATCGCCGGCCATTTCATCCCGCCCACGTCGGGGAATTGGGTGTTCTACCTGCGCTCAGATGACCAGGGACAGTTGCTCTTGAATCCCAACGGCCCAAATCCCAATGGCGCGGTGCAGATCGCGTTTGAGTCAACCTGTTGCCGAACATTGGAATCCATCTTTTCCTCGCCGATTCCTCTCATCGCAGGTCAGGCGTACTACATTGAGGGCCGATACAAGGAAGGTGGTGGCGGCGATTACGTGGTAGTCGGCGCACGGCTCGAGGGTGATACCACCCCGGTAACGGCGATTCCAGCTAGCCAATTGGCCCTGGGTTCAAAATTGGAAATCACGCAGGACCCGGTCGATCTCACGCTTGAGGAAGCGCATGACGGAGTCTTTAGCGTTCAGGCCAGGGCGATCGGAATCGGTGGCCTGTTCTTCCAATGGCAACGCAGCACGGATACTTCTGGAACCACGTTTACCAATATCCCGGGCGCGAACAGTTCCAACTACGTCGTGGGGCCGGTGCATGCCGCCGATGACGGCGACATCAGTTTCCGCGTGCTGGTGACCAACGCCGTGGTGTCGCTCTCCCGGACGTCGGTTCTCCACGTTGTCCAGGATGTGACTGCTCCGCGGGTGTTGTCCGCCAGTGTGGACGGCGCGCTGCTGAACGTCTTCGTTAACTTCAGTGAAGGAATGAATACGAACGGTGATGCCGGCTTGAGCGAACCGCTCAGCTACACCTTCGTCAGCGGGGGCACGCCTTTGTTCCTGGATTACGCCGCGACAAACATCACTTCATCCAACGTGGTGCTCAGGCTCGCTCCGGGTCAGTTGCTGGAAAACACTGTTTACTCGGTGGAGGTCTGTTGCGTGAGCGATGCGAACACCAACGCGCTCAACCCAGCGTTCTTCAGCGCGTCCTTCCGCACGCCGGTGCGGAGCCGCGGTCTCGTCAAATACGAATTCTACTTCGACATCGGTGGGAGCCAGGACGTGAACGCGCTGCTGAACGCCCCATCGTTCCCGAATTCTCCGAGCCTGACGTACTATACGAACTCGCTGAATTTCCCGGGCAACTCCCCAATCCAGGACGCACCGAACATGACCAACGATTACGGTTTGCGCATGTCCGGGTTCTTTGTGCCGGCGGTTTCCGGTTCGCACACCTTCTGGATCAGAAACGACGATGGAGCACGATTCAGCCTGAGCACGGATAATACGGCCACCAATCTCGTTCTGCTCCAGAGCGTGGCTTGCTGCAATGCCGTGTTTGCGAGTCCCGTCGGTGTCGGAGGACTGGTGGCTGGTCAGCAGTACTACTTCGAAGCATTGCTCAAGCAAGGTAATGGAGACGATTACCTTACCATCGCCGTCAACGAGCCTAACAGCACAGCGACCAATGCCATCTCGGCGGGGTACCTCCTGGCTGCTGTTGATGCTACCAATGCCCCAAATGCCGGCATCGCGGTGCAACCGCAGTCAGTGACCGTCGAGGAAAACCGTACCGCAACGGTCTCCGTGACCGTGACCAACACAGGCGGCTACCCTCCGTTCATCCAGTGGCAAATCGACACCGGAGGCGGTTTTGGAGACTTTACGGGTGCCGTTGGTGAGTCGTTCACGACGCTTCCACTGCCATTGACGGCAAACGGCACTTTGTTCCGCGCGGTCATCTCTCTCCCCGGGCTTACGCTGACCAGCGACGCCGCTCAGATCTTCGTGAATGCGGACACCAACGCGCCTGCGATTATTTCCGCAGCTTCGGCCAACGGCACACAGGTCGGCGTGCGCTTCAGCGAGCAACTCGATTCCACGACGGCCATCGACACGAACAAC
>DATHEW010000423.1:0-5322 GCA_035318425.1 Candidatus Acidiferrum sp.
AACGGTCGGATGGTCGGCCGCGATGTTGCGCGTCGCATCGGTGGAGCCATCGTCCACAAGGACGACTTCGTAGTTCGCGTAGTTCAGTTTTTCCAACGACGCGAGACAGATTTCCAACGTGCGTCCGCCGTTGTAGCTGGCCACGACGACGGAAACGCGCGGCACGGCCGGCAGCGGAAAATACGGCGCGTCAGCAAAGGCGCGTTGCACCGCGAAGAAACTTTTCTTCGGTTCACGATTCCGATTCGTCAGGCCAAGCGTCCAGTCCTCGATCTGGAGTCCGCCGCGAAACCAGTCATCGGTGAAGCTGAAGATCATCAGGCCCGCGAGACCGCGCTGGAAGCCGGCTTCAATCTGCCACGAGAGGATTTCGCATTTGTGGTCTTCGCCTTCGCGCTGCGAATCGATGCCCGTCTCGCCTATCATGAGCGGCTTGGTGTCGGCGATCATCTGCAGGCGCGAGAGATAATTTTCGTATGCGCGGCGCTGGTGCAGATAAATATTGAAGCAGAAGAAATCGATGTTCAACGGCCGCAGGAACTCGGTGGGTGGGTAATTTCCAAACGTGCAAAGACACTCGGGATCGACCGTCTTCGCTTCTTGAACCAGTTCCTCGATGAATCCGGCGACGCGACGCCCGCCACTCCAGCGCACGATGTCCGCGGGAATTTCATTCACGACGCTGTAGGCGAAAACGGCGGGGTGCCGGGCGCACATTGCGACGGCTTCGCGGACCGCGATCTTCGCGACTTCCCGTTGTTTCGAAGAATCGAGGAAACACTCTTCCTTCTGCCACGGGATATCGATGAGCAGCTTCAGCCCATGTTCCTGCGCCATGTCGAGGAACCAAACTGGCGGCACGTGATAGACGCGAATGACGTTGGCGCCCAACTCGCGAATGCGTTGGAAGTCGCGCGCGGTTTGGTCCGGCGATGCGAAGAAGCGCTTCTCAGCGCCTGGTGCGAAAGGTCCATAAGTCACGCCCTTGACGTAGAATTTCTTCTCGTCGAGCCGGAAAAACTTTCCATCCACGCGGACGCGCGACGAACTGATGTTCGTTACCATCGGACCAATCTGTCGCGCACCACGCACTTCGTCATGCGGCGGCTGATAACAAACAAGGGCATGATTGGCAAGTGAGCTACGGCAGCGGATGAGCGAGCGCCACCCTTCCAGGCAAGGCGCGCGCTGATCGAAACACGAGGAGATCAGTTCGCGCGAATAAGCTCTTCCGCGATCTGGACGGCATTGAGCGCGGCACCCTTGAGCAATTGGTCTCCGGAAACCCAGAAACACAGACCGTTCTCCAGCGCGCAATCCATTCGCATGCGCCCCACGGCGCAGTTGTATTGCTCCGCCGTGTGCAGCGGCAGCGGATACATTTTGTTCGCGGGATCGTCGATGACGTCGAGGCCGGGCGCCTTCTCGAGAACAGCACGCGCAGCCGCCACCGTGATCGGCCTCTCGAATTCCGCGGACACAGCGACCGAGTGCGCGCGATAAACCGGCACGCGAACGCAGGTCACGCTGGCGCGAAAGTTCGGGTGATGCATGATCTTGCGACCTTCGTTCTGCATCTTCATCTCTTCCTTCGTGTAGCCGTCAGGAAGAAATGAATCGACGTGCGGCAACACGTTGAAAGCGATCTGGTGCGGATAAACTTCCTTCGTCACTGGCCGGCCTGAAACGACTTCGTTCACCTGGCGCTCGAGTTCTTCGATCGCCTTCGCGCCCGTGCCCGAAACCGCCTGATAGCTCGAGGCGAAGATCCGCGTGACACCGAACACCTGGTGCAACGGGTAAAGTGCCATCAATGTAATAGCCGTCGTGCAGTTAGGATTCGCAATGATGCCGCGATGCAGCCTCACGTCGGCTGCATTGATCTCAGGCACGACGAGCGGTACGGAATCGTCCATGCGGAAGGCGCTCGAATTGTCCACGACCACGCAGTTGCTGCGTGCTGCGAGCGGCGCGAATTCCTTCGAGATGCTGCCGCCGGCGCTGAACAGCGCGACGTCGATGCCCTTGAATGAATCCGCATTCAGTTCCTGCACAGAGACTGTCTCGCCGCGAAATTTCAACGTCTTACCCACTGAGCGCGCCGATGCGAGCAACGTCAATTTGCCCACGGGAAAGTTGCGCTTCTCCAACGTCTTGATCATCTCGACGCCCACGGCGCCAGTGGCGCCGACGACTGCTACATGCGGGTTCCGATTCATATTCAAAAGGCCGGCCAGTATAGCGGCGGGTCAATTCGTGTCAAACGGCGCACGATAAAGTGCCCAGGGCAAACGCATCAAAACGGAAATGATGGTGGAACTGGCCGCGCTGCGGCCATTCCCTCCGCGTTCAGCGGACGGCCCGGGTGGCGCGCACCAATCGTTGTTCAGACCGGCCGCTGACGCGGCCCGAATCGTCGCAGCGCGACGAGTCCCACCTCGCTGGTGCTTTTGATGCGTTTGCCCTGGATAAAGGGGCGCGCAATTCAACTCGCTGAAGCCGCTGCTGGTTGGGTTTGCGCCTTGCTCAGTCTCGCGCACTGCCGGAACTGATGCATGGGGTCGGAGTCGCGGATGTACCGGTGCCACACGAAGGCTAGATCGAATATCAGCGCCGCGAGCCACCAGACATAGAGAAACGCCACGCCACTGAGAATGATGGGCCATACAGGCGGGTGCGGTTTGATCAGCTTCTGGGTTTGTTCCAATCGTCGCACCGCGGCAACCCACGCTGGTGAGTCCTTTGGTATGGCGGCCAAATTGTTTGTGCCAAGATACGATTGAAGGACTTGATTCTGTTGCTCGATGCTCAGGACCTCTTCACCGTCGCGTTCGCGCAACTGCACGCCGATGAGGAGCGCCATCGCCAAAGCCCCCGATACGATCAACGGCCTCATGCCTTTGAACAGCCAGCGAGTGCGCCGGCTCTTGTAACGCGGCGGAACCGGCTGTTCGGCGACGCCTGCCGAAGCCGGCTTGGGATCTCGCATTCGAAGCGAAGGGTTTTTAGGAATAGCGCACAGCCCGATCACGCCGATGAGAAGTGCGAGAGCGATCGTGCCGCCTTTCGCGCCCATTATTGGAAAGCCGGAGAGCGCCGCTCCGATCGCATCCGCGGAACCGCCGTCCAGCACGCAGCAATACGCGAACGCGCCGATCGCAAAGGCCAGCACTCCGCAGCCGAACCATTTCCAGGTGCGCACAAGGCGTGGAAAGCGAGAAAGCAAGGTGGTGCCGGCAACGAGCGCCGACACCGCGAGCGAACTGGCCACGAGGTGCCAGCCGGAGCTGCCTGGTTCCGGCGCCAGGCCGAGTGTCATGTAACGGACGTAGTTTTGGAGCGGGTCCAACGGAGGGTTCATGTGCTGTGACACCGCGCGATACAGGAGCAGGACGCCGCCGAATAAAACCAGGAAGCTCAGCACATAAGGGAGAGTGGTGCTCAACAACTTCACGCATTTCCTGTTTTGCGGCGCCGTGGCCGGGTGGAGCGGATCGCGGCGAACCACATCGCGGACGAAGTGTTCGAACACGTCGGCGTCTTCCCAGTAATCGTTGTGCGCCTTTCCGGGCAGCACGTATCGCGAAAAGCCGATGTCGTGCTTGAGTCCGCCTTCGCGGTCCTCCTGCTTGAAATGGAATGGATTAAATTCCTGCTCCGCCAGCCAGTGGCGCGTCGTATCCAATTCAAACCCGATCGGGTCTCCGAAATCGTAATAGTTGCGCCATTCGATTCCCCGGTCGGGCTCCGCACCCGGTTTTTTCAGAGCCTGCTCTTGCGCCCGTTCCTCGAACAGCTTCTTCGACGACTCCAGATGAAAAGAGCCAAACAGTTCCGGCCAAAGGAGGATGTGTTTGTCGATCGGCGAGCCAATGGTCATGTAACCGTAAACCTGCTTTAGCCATTTCGGCGCGGCCGCGGACGGCGTGCCGCTCTTGTTGGTTTGTGAAAATTGCTGGCCTGACATCGCATGCAGCAACCCCAGAAAGCTGACGACCGTGCCTTCACTGTGAGCGACGATGTGCAATCGCGCCTCGGGATACTTCTCATGGATCTTTTCTACCGCATCGTGAAATCGGGCGATGATGTTCTGCCGGTAATGTTCGAATTCCGTGACGAGTTGCACATCCCCGAGGTACTCGTCGAGCACTTCGCGCAGGTTGACCTTCAGGACGCCGGCCTTGTCCAACAGGAAGCAAAGGTTTTCCAACACCTGGAGCGTGTCGATGATCTCCTCCAACACCTCACCCGCCTGGCCGAAATCCGGGCGCCTCACCCGCTGCTTCTCCGTCGGCGTGAGTTGGTCCCATCCCTTGTCGAACACCGCGCGCGCACGCGCCACCAGGGTGCGCGCCCATGCCTTGGTTTCTTCCAACGTCCGCTTTTCTTCCATCACCTCCTGCGGGATGTCTGCCCAAAACACTTCGGTCACACCAATGCCACCCAACAGATGGCCGTTGGTGGGAAACCGGTCCAGCGGCGCCACCTTCACCGCGCCACGGACGTCCGTGTGAAAATATCCCAGCGGCTGCGGAGACAACGGCCGAATTCCCGGCACGGCCAGGCCCGTGGACCGGGCGAGCCGAGTGGCGACTGACCGCACCGTCGCGTTCCGGCTCTGCGCTCCGATTCCATGCACAGCCACAATGATGTGTTCGTACGATTTCACAGATGTTGCACTTCCATTCAACAGAGGACGGCGCTTGGGGAAACGGCAGTCGTCCGACCGATTCAACTCACAATGATTTTCGTTCTGGTCACTGGGGAAAGTGACGCGATGCCCACCACTCACGCCGGGTGAAGCCGCCGTGTCAGGACTCGACCTTTACGGTGCAGGTGAGGCCGTCGCTATTGGGCACGACGGTGACGCACTTAGCGCCCGCATCGATATGGAGTTGAACGAATTCGCCGACCTCTGCCTTGGGCACTTTCTTGAAAACCTTGGCGCGCATAATTTTAAGGGTTCCTGATTTGCAATGCCGCGCCCTCCTCCGAGATGAACCGCTTGCGTTCCGCTTCCAGAGCATCGTCGGTCAGCAAATCGGCGAAGTTGTAACCGGCGTCCGGCGCGATCCAATCAGCAATCGCCTTCTGTCGTTTGGCTCGTTCCTCCGCATTCGACGCTGACTTGATCCACTCACGCAACGTCTTCGCCGTGTCGCTCTGCGCGTAGGTCGCGTACGCGATCTCAGCCGCCTTGGGATCCAACCGCTTGATCATCGCTTCACGAACGGCTGGTTGGAGCGCGAGCAACGTGGCGGTTTCGCCGGCCGCAAAATATTGCAGGGCGGAAATGCCGCCATTGCTATCGCCGGTGTCGAT
>DATHEW010000424.1:0-4233 GCA_035318425.1 Candidatus Acidiferrum sp.
AGTGGGTCAAAATCTCAGCCTCGCCGCCCTGCGCCGCGACAGTCACGCGGGTTTTCGTAATCTCAAAGCCGAGCGCGCGATCGCGGACGAAATGATCCGCGCGATGAACGTGAAGACGCCGAGTCCGCGTCAGTTCGTTCAGTATCTCTCCGGCGGCAATCAACAGAAGATCGTGATCGGCAAATGGCTCGCGATGAAACCGCGCGTGCTGCTGCTCGACGAACCGACGCGTGGCATCGACGTCGGCGCCAAGCAGGAAATCTATCGACTCATGGAACAGCTTGCCGCCGATGGCGTGGCGATTCTCTTCGTCTCAAGCGAGATGGAAGAAATCCTCCGCATGTCGGATCGCGCGCTCGTGATGCATCAGGGACGAATCACCGGGGAGTTGCAGCGAGACGAGCTTTCCGAAGAAGCTGTGATGAACCTGGCAACGGGGAAATGACGAAGGCCAAATGTCGAATGACGAAGGAAACCCGAATGAGCAATGACGAACGAGCTTGTTGGGCAGTTGGGAATTCCTTCGTCATTACACATTCGTCATCCGTCATTTCCCCTCGCCTACGATGAAAAAGATCCTCGGCATCTTCGGCCTGCTGCTTTTCGTCTGCGTCTTCACAGCGATCAAGGAGCCGAGTTTTCTTAAGCCTTACAATGTCGAGAACACGATCCGATGGACAGCGCTGTTCGGGGTGCTCGCGATTGGTGTGGCGTTCGTGATCATCACTGGCGGTATCGACCTGTCGATCGGCGCCACGGTCGGATTGATCGGCTCGCTGCTCGCGTACCTGCTCACCGTGAAAGGCTGGAGTGTTGCCGCGGCTCTGAACACGGTGCTGCTCGTGTCCGTCGCTATCGGGCTCATGCACGGCCTGCTGATCACCAAGATGCGGCTTCAACCCTTCGTGGTCACGTTGTGCGGACTGTTGTTGTATCGCGGCATCTCGCGCTACATCACCGATGATCAAAGCCTCGGGTTCGGCGGCGACTACAATGATCTGCGCAAACTATCCACCGGCAGAATTCCCATCACCGAGCAGTTTGCCATTCCGTTTCCATTCATCATCACGCTGGCCGTTGCATTGCTCGCGGCGATCTTCCTGAACCGAACAATTTACGGGCGATACCTGCTCGCGCTGGGCCGCAACGAAACCGCGGCGCGCTACAGCGGCATCAACACCGACGCCATGAAGATCATCGCCTACGTGATCTGCTCGGTGCTGGCGGGAATCGGCGGTGTGCTCTTCGCGCTCGACATCAACTCGATCCAGCCGGCCAGCACGGGCGAGTTCTACGAACTGTATGCTATCGCCGCAGCCGTGCTTGGCGGATGCAGCCTCCGCGGTGGAGAAGGTTCAATCCTCGGCGTGCTTATCGGCACCGCTGTCATGCGCGTGCTCTACAACTCGATCAACATCCTTGGCATTCCGACGCACCTCGAGTTCGCCATCATCGGTGCGGTGATCCTCGCCGGCGTCATTGCGGATGAACTCGTGAAACGTTTCGCTGCGAGACGTCGGGTGGTGAAAGCGGCGCAGTGACCTGCGACAGTTCGGCGGTCCGGCTTAGCCGAAATAATGCGATTGAAGCACTCGTCGCGTTGCGACGAGTTGGGTCGCCCGACTCTGTTTCCCTCTGTTTGCTCCTGTTCCATACCGAGTCGTTCCGGCTTACAAATTGGGATCGGTATTCGGGTCAGGTGTCCAGACGATGAAGATCATGCTCGGCCAATCCAGCCGCTACGCCAGCCGCTGGGTGGTGTTTCAGATGGTCGCTAACGCTCGTGACGCGAATGGTCTGATGGGCGCACTCATCAGCTTCGAGTTCATCGACATGGAGAACACTGGATTCAAGAGAGCGCCCGGTTGTTGGGAAACTTCGCGGCAGGACAGTGAAACAAAGTCGATCGTTCGTAGAACTCACCGCGGCCGAAATTACAGTTGCGTGCGTAGCACTGCGGACGCACTGATTGGGTGGAAATGGAACCAAGGAACTAAGTCATGATTCGTCTGCGCAAATCTGAAGAACGCGGCTACGCCGATCACGGCTGGCTGAAGTCGCATCACACATTTTCTTTCGCCGACTACCACGATCCGCAGCACATGGGATTTCGATCCTTGCGCGTGATCAACGATGACATCGTGGCGGGCGGTGGCGGCTTTCCGACGCATCCCCATCGCGACATGGAGATCATTACCTACGTGCTGAGCGGCGCGCTCGAGCACAAAGATTCGATGGGCAATGGCAGCGTGATTCGCCCCGGCAATGTTCAATACATGGCGGCGGGAACGGGTGTGAAGCACAGCGAGTTCAATCATTCGGCGACCGACCCCGTGCATCTGCTTCAAATCTGGATTCAGCCCGACACGCACGGAGCCAAGCCGGGTTACGCGGAAAAGTCGTTTGCTGATGCACCCACGGGCGCGCTGACGCTGATTGCTTCGAAGAGCGGACGCGAAGGCTCGATCGCCATCAATCAGGACGCGAATGTCTTCGTGGGTCGCTTCGAGCCGGGCAACACCGCGACGCATTCCATCGCCCCGGGTCGCGGCGCATGGCTGCACGTGGCCGAAGGCGAACTGGTGCTGAATGGCGAGACATTGAGGACGGGCGACGCGGCGGCGATCACAGCCGAAGAGAAAATTGAACTGCGCGCGGAGAAGCCGACTCAGGTGTTGCTGTTCGACTTGAGCTGAACTTCGCGCGCAAGTGACACGAATTTTTTCGCTCCAAGCGCAGTCGAAGCTCGGAACCTGAATATGAACGCAAAATTCTTTTCGCTGATTCCCATCATCATCGCTTCGGCGGCGCTGGCTGCCGACCCGAAGCCGGCCACTCCAACCGCGGCCAAAGCAAAGCCTCCCGCTCCTACTTACCTGACGCCGGAAGCCGGCGGGCAGGCTTACAAAGACCAGGGCGAATACAAAAATGATTGGGGCGGCGCGCAGGTCATCGCGTTGGGCGACGACAAGTTTCGCATGGTGACTTTCAAGGGCGGCTTGCCGGGCGAAGCCTGGGACAAGGAGACGAAACAGGAGATCAACGGGAAGCGCGAAGGCGAGAAGATCGTCTTCACCGGCACGAACAATTATCGCGCCGAACTCGCGAACGAAAGGATCACGATCAACACCGATGCCGGCGGGCCATGGACGATGGAGAAGACGGTGCGTCGCAGTCCGACGGAAGGGGCGAAATCTCCGGCGGGCGCGATCGTCCTGTTTGGCGAGGACAAGAACGTCGATGCATGGAAGAACGGCCACACGGACGAACGCGGGTTGCTCGCGTCGGGCACAAGCACCAAACAGCAGTTCACCAATTACAAGTTGCACTGCGAGTTTCTGCTTCCATTCAAACCGATGGGGCGCGGACAGGATCGCGGCAACAGCGGTGTTTACATGCAGGACCGTTACGAAGTTCAGGTGCTCGACTCATTCGGGCTCAAAGGCGAGGACAACGAGTGCGGCGGCATCTACACGCTTGCGAAGCCGTCACTGAACATGTGTTACCCGCCGCTCACCTGGCAAACCTACGATATTGATTTCACTGCGGCGAAATTTGACGACAGCGGCAAGAAGTCTGCAAACGCACGCATCACCGTGAAGCACAATGGCGTGGTGATTCACGACAACATCGAGATCAGCAAGCCGACCGGCGGCGGGAAGAAGGAGGACGCCAAGGGTGGCTCCATTCAATTGCAGGGACACGGGAATCCGGTGTTTTACCGCAACGTGTGGATCGTGCCAAAAGGGTAGGGAGCGAATTCTCCGAAGCATAATTTCGCGCCATGAACCTTTGAAGGTATCAGGGAATGGTAGGACTCGCTGTCCTCAGCGCGCCGGGCCAAGCAAAGACAGAAGGCGCACGAACTCACTGTCGCACCCCCGGCTCGCTGAGGACAGCGAGCTACCTTCAAGGCGCACGGCGAACGGCAGAATGATTTCGCCCGGCCTTTCGCCGCGTGAAGCAACGCACGACGAGAATTGTTACCTCGATCCGTTGCCAATTTCTCCCTTGCCAGCTTTTCGTCATTTGCTTACCAAAGCCGCCCCCCGGCCGGATTCGGGAAATTCCGGGGCATTAAACCAAACGCACAAAACCTCTATGCAAAGAACTCGGATCGCATTGGCTGCCATGCTGCTCGCCAGCTTTACGGCTCTCCAGGCAGCGGACACCAACAAGTGGGAAACGTCGGCGGCGGCGGGTCTCACACTCACCCGTGGCAATAGCGAAACC
>DATHEW010000425.1:0-4644 GCA_035318425.1 Candidatus Acidiferrum sp.
AACCTGATAAACTTCTCCCTGTTCCCCGGTCTGCAAACCGCCGCGGCGCCCACCGCGGAAATTCGATGTCCAATCGCGCGGTGAAGCGTAACTGCTCTCACGCGAACGCACCCAGACTTCCTCGTAACCAGGGCTGACGTAGATGAGTTCGTCCGTTTGCGGATCGCTCATCCAAAGGAATTTTCCGGCGTGCTCGCTCAACTGACGAAAGCGCTCCTCGATCTCGCGCAGCGCCTCTTCCGCCTGGAGCCGGCGCGCTGCTTCCACGTCCAAACGATCCATAGCCTCGGCGAGCGTTGCCGGCAGCACCGGGGTTGCGACCGTAATATCTACAGACGTTGTGGCCGCAGTTCCATCGCCCGTCTGTGCGAGCGGCGTTGCTGCGTCCTGAGTCGCCGTTGAATCGTGTGTCATATCTAAGCCAACAAAACTGGAAGAGCTGGAACATCTTTCGTACCACCACCATCACTCTGCAATCTTGCGAGGCTCCTCTCCGCGACACCGATCCCGGAAGCGTAGGGCCATTAATCGTATTTCTACTGAGTATTTTCAAGGTATTTGCACATCCTCGCGCCCTTCACGGATCCCTGCCGGGAAGGGACATTCGCGTTGCGTTGTGTCTCAAACGCGATGTCCTAAAGCTGGAAGCGAGAACTGAGCCGCGCAAACGCGAGAATCCGCCGTTCGAAAAAGTTGATGACGAAAGTTGATGAACATGCGCAAAGACAGATCATCGAAACCGTGGATGCCACCAGGAAGAAACAAACAGCGACTCTTCAGCGCACACTGAAACTCAGGCTCGTGATCGCCTACGACGGCACGCGCTATCAGGGTTGGCAGGCTCAAAAGATCGGCATCGGCGTTCAGCAGATCGTTGAAGAAAGGCTGCGAAAGCTGTTCCCCAGCGTCACACGGATTCATGGATCGAGCCGCACTGATACTGGCGTGCATGCTATCGGGATGGCCGCGCATGTGGAGATTCCGCGAGCCGAGTTCAGGATGACGCCCCGTAAACTGGTCCTCGCGATGAACTCGTTCCTGCCTGACGATATCCGCGTTCTCTCGGCCGTCAAAACGACGCAACAATTTCATGCTCGTTTCGACGCGAGCGGGAAACAATATCGTTATTTCGTGTGGAACCACGTTGCCATGAATCCCCTGCTCCGCACTCAAGCCTGGCACGTCCCACTCGTTCTCGATTTCCCAGCCATGCGGGAGGCGGCAAGATTTCTCATCGGCAGGCACGACTTCAAATGCTTCGCCGTGAATCGGAACTACGAAATGGAAACAACCGTCCGCACGGTGACGCGCTGCGATATTAAACGAAGCGGACCACTGCTCTCGTTCACGATCGAAGGAGATGGGTTCCTCTACAAAATGTGCCGCGGTATCGTCGGCACGCTGGTCCAGATTGGCAAAGGCAAGTTCACTGTCGATGACGTGAAAACCATGCTTGCCGCTCGCGATCGTCGCGCGGCGGGCATGAGTGCGCCCGCGCATGGGCTTGTGCTGCGGAAGGTCTTTTACTCGCGCGGAAAAGTAATCAGTAATCAGTGAAACCCAACGCGCCGCTTTACTGATTACTGAAATGCACGTCGTCCTCATCGAACCCGAAATCCCGCCGAACACCGGCAACGTCGCCCGTCTTTGCGCCGCCACGAACTCGACGCTGCACCTGGTCGAACCGTTGGGATTCAAGCTCGATGACTCACAACTCAAGCGCGCCGGCATGGATTACTGGCAGCACGTGACATGGCACAGATGGAACAATTGGAATGACTTCATCGCGCATCTCGCTCCCGAGGCGCAACTCTGGTTTATCGAATCCGGCGGCGCCAGGCGCTACACCGAGGTTCAGTTCGAGTTCGGTGACTACCTCATCTTCGGCCGCGAAACCGCTGGCATGCCGAAGGCGTTGCTCGATCAATACCGTGGCTGCTGGCTGCGCATTCCGATGTTCAACGACAGGGCTCGATCATTAAACCTCTCGAACTGCGTCGCCCTGGTACTTTACGAAGCGTTGCGACAACAGGGTTTCTTGGGCGAGCCTTGACGACGTAACCAGTGCATCAACGATCCGTGAGCAATCGCTCTTCTTCTTCGGTGTAAGCCATCTTCGGCGATGCCACTCTCGCCATTTCGCTGAAAGTGACGCGCGGCACGATCGGGTAACGCGCTTGAATTTGCGCAAGTTTGAAGAGCACCCAAAGCCGCCAACGAATCTTCCAGCCTCCGTCCACTTCGCCGGCGAGGATGGCCGTGAGCGCGGAGGGAAGTGAGAATTTGGTACGCGGCTCCATCAAAAGGTCCATGAAAGGCGTCGTGTAGTACCCCTCGACCAGGCGCCAATAGATCTCCATGGCGCGATGAACGCGTCGCTCGTAACCGAGGAAACGCCGCGCACCGTCGTCGCCCGCCGCGAGCGATTGGATCACTGCTTCCGCCGCCAGCTTGCCGGAGTGCATGGCAAGGTAAACGCCAGCGGAAAAAATCGGGTCCATGAAACCCGCCGCATCGCCCACTCGCAACAAGCGCGGTCCGACGAAGCGTTTGTTCTTGTACGAGAAGTCGCTTGTCGTCTGCATCGTTCCCACAAGCGTCGCCGTGCTCATGCGTTCGCGCAGGACGGAGCTGCCCGACACGATCGCGTCGAACACTTCATTCGGTGATTTCTTCGTGCGCGCAAGCTCCTCGGCATCCATCACGCAGCCGACACTCGTTTTCTCGGCACTGAGCGGAATGATCCAAAACCATTTATTCTCGAGGCGCACAATAACTGTGTCGCCGCGAGCCTCGCCTTCATCGAGCTTCACGGCGTGGAAATGACCGAAAACCGCGAGCTTCTTCAATTTTGGATGAACCTCACGCAGCTTCTCGGCATTGCCGGTGAAATTGCCGCGGCCACTGGCGTCGATGAGGAACTTCGCGCTGAAAGTGTGGCGGGAACTATTCATGGCCTCGACCCACACATGGTCTTGTTCCACCGAGTAGCCGGTCACCCCGCAGCCTTCACGCACGTCAGCTCCCGTTTCACGCGCGTGATCGAGCAGCAGCTTGTCGAACGGCGCGCGCTCAACCTGAAATGCCGATGGCTCCTTAGTAAATCTCCCGCGACGAAATACCAGCTTGAGCGACTTCGTTCCGTTACCAATGTGAAACTGCGCCCCCCACTTCTTGATCAGGCCAGCAGCCTCGAGCTTAGGGAGCACACCGAGTTCATCAAAGATGCGGCGATTGTAAGGGAGCAGCGATTCGCCAATGTGAAAACGGGGGAAATGTTCCTTCTCCAAAACGAGCACGCGCTTGCCGGCGCGCGCCAGAAAGGTTGCAGCGGAGCTTCCTCCCGGGCCGCCGCCAATGACGATAGCGTCGTATTGGTTTTCGGAGTTCACAGGCGTTCCCGCTATCGCGTTACGCAATAGCCAGGCGCGACGTCGCTTCGACACTCCGTTCGCTCACGAAATCTTTTACGAGTTGAATGGCGTGCCCCGCGGTGAGCCCGTACTTCTCGCGAAGATAATCCACGCTCGAAGCATGCTCGATGAATTGATCGGGCCAACCGATGCGCAGCACCGGCGTGGTGATCCGCTTCTCGGAGAACAATTCGATCACGGCGCTTCCGTACCCGCCCATCAAGACGTGATCTTCAAACGTGATCACGACATCTGCTGCCTTGCCGAAAAACTCATGCGCTCCTGTGTCGAGTGGCTTGGTGAAACGTGGATTGATCACCGCACAATCAAAGCCCTGTTCCGCCAGCGTCGCCGCCGCTTTCTTCGCCACCGAATGCATGCTGCCGAGGCCGAAGAGCGCCACTTTGACGCCACTGTTGTTGGAAAAGTTCTGCGTCATCTCGGCCTTGCCAATCTCGATCAGCGCCGGTTGCGCCTTGATCGGCACACCTTCCGCCGCGCCGCGCGGATAGCGAATGAAGGTCGGATGTTTCGCCATCGATGCCGTAAACATCATGTCCACGAGTTCGTCTTCGTTGCTCGGCGCCATCGCGATCACGTTGGGCAGACAACGCAGATACGCGATGTCGAACAAGCCATGATGGGTCGGTCCGTCATTGGCGCTCAAACCGGAGCGATCCATACAGAAGATCACTGGCAAATCCTGCAAGCAGACGTCGTGGTGAATGCAGTCGTAGGCGCGCTGGAGGAACGAAGAATAAATCGCGCAGACTGGACGGAATCCCATCGTCGCCATGCCCGCGGCAAAGATCACCGCGTGCTCTTCCGCAATGCCCACGTCGTAGTAACGCTCCGGCATCGCACGCTCTAAAAACTTCAAGCCCGTGCCGCTTGGCATCGCCGCTGTAATGCCGACGACCGATGTGTCCTTCTGGCAAAGCTTCACCATCGCCTGGCCGAAAACATCCTGGTAATTCGGCGCGGCGCCCGGCTTCGAAGCCGGAGATTCACCCGTCTCGATGTTGTACGGACCTGTGCCGTGAAACTTCTCGGGATGTTGCAGCGCGGCCTCGTACCCTTTGCCTTTCTTCGTCAACACGTGAATCACGATCGGCGATTCGTAATTCTTCGCGAACTGGAGCACGTCGATCAGCAGCGGCAAATCGTGTCCATCAATCGGCCCGAGATAACGCAGCCCCATCTCCTCGAACAGGATGCTGCTGCCGTAACC
>DATHEW010000426.1:0-3592 GCA_035318425.1 Candidatus Acidiferrum sp.
CGCGACGTGCTGTTAAGCGGCGGCGATCCGTTGTTGCTCAGCGACGACAAATTGGATGCGCTGCTCAGCCAGCTTCGCGCGATCCCGCATCTGGAGTTTTTGCGCATCGGCTCGCGCATCCCGATCTTTCTGCCGCAACGCATCACGCCGCAGCTTTGCGCGATGTTGAAGAAGTATCATCCGCTCTTCATCAGCGTTCACACGAATCATCCGCGCGAGTTGACGACGGAAGTTCGCGACGCGCTCGGCCGCCTGGCTGATGCCGGCATTCCATTGGGCAATCAATCCGTGTTGCTGAAACACGTGAACGACAACGTGGATACGCTCAAGGCGCTTAACCACAAACTCCTCATGTGCCGCGTGCGTCCGTATTATCTCTACCAATGTGATCTGATCTCGGGCTCGTGGCACTTGCGCACCAGCGTGAAACGCGGAATCGAAATCATGGAACAACTCCGCGGTCACACGACCGGTTACGCCGTGCCGCAATACGTGATCGATGCGCCCGGCGGTGGTGGAAAGGTGCCAATCAATCCCAGCTATGTGCTCAGCCACAACAACGATCGCGTGGTGATCCGAAACTTCGAAGGGCGCGTGTTCGAGTATCCGGAGCCGAACGACGGTGCGCCTGCTGAACTGCCGCAACGCGTCGTCTGCCCGTCGGAACTCGTTGAGTGCGGTTCTTGAAAATGACGACGGCCACCATACTCTGAACGCCATGGCCGTTCCGCAATCAACGCAGCGACTCACCGAGGCTGAATACCTCGCGCTCGAACGCGCCGCCGTGGACGTGAAGAGCGAGTTCTACGACGGCGAGATATTCGCGATGTCGGGCGGCACGCGATGGCACAGTTGCATCGCGACAAACATGGCCATCGAACTTGGTAAGAAGCTGGAAGGACACCGCTGCCGGCCATACAACACTGACCTGAGAGTGAAAGTGGAGACTTCACGGCTCTACACGTATCCCGATCTGTCGGTCGTATATGGAGAACCGCAGTTCGTGGACGCGAAGATGGACACGTTGACGAACCCCACGTTGATCGTCGAAGTGCTCTCCGACTCGACTGAAGCGTATGACCGTGGCAGGAAGTTCGAGCATTACCGGCGTATCTCGTCGCTGCGTGAATATTTGCTGATCAACCAGGATGAGCCTCGGATCGAGCAGTTCATTCAACGGGACGGCGAATGGTTGTTGCGCGACGCGATCGGACTTGATGCGACTCTCGAAATGCCATCGATCGGAGTTTCAATCTCGCTCTCGGCAGTGTTCAAGGATGTGGTTTTCCCGCCAAAGCCCACGCCGGAACCGGACCAAGGCCGCATCTGAGATGCCCCGCGAGTCCGCCCAACAGAAGATCGCGCGCACACAGAAGATCATCGCTGGACTTCATCAAGCTTATCCGGAGGCGCACTGCGAACTCGTTCACACGAATCCGCTGGAGTTGCTGATCGCCACGATCCTTTCCGCGCAATGCACCGACAAGCAGGTGAACATCGTGACGGCTGAGTTGTGCAAAAAGTATGGCAGTGCGAAAGATTATGCGACCGCACCACTGAGCGATTTAGAAAACGACATCCGCCGCATCGGACTCTATCGCAACAAGGCGAAGAACATTCAGGCGTGTGCGCGCGATTTGATCGACAAGCACGGCGGCGAAGTGCCGCGAACAATGGATGAACTCACGGCTCTCGCCGGCGTCGGCCGCAAGACTGCGAATGTCGTGCTCGGCAATGCGTTCAACATCAATGTCGGTGTCGTTGTGGACACACATGTCGCGCGCCTCTCATTGCGCCTGGGTCTCACGAAACAAGTCGCGCCGGAAAAGATCGAAGCTGATTTGCAGCCGCTGGTGCCGCGTGATCAATGGTGCGTTTTTAGCCACTTGTTTATCTGGCATGGGCGCCGCCGTTGTTTCGCGCGCTCGCCTGATTGCCCGAACTGCGAAGTCCTTGCACTGTGTCCACGCATTGGCGTGCCCAAGCTTTATGGAAACCTGGCTGCTCGTTGATTCAGGTACGTGCGACTTCGCTTTCAACATGGCGCTCGACGAAGCGTTGTTGGAATTCGCTCCTCAGTTGAACGCGCCGGTGCTGCGCTTTTACGCATGGCAGCAGCAGGCCGCGTCGTTCGGCTACTCTCAAAGGATTTCCGAGATCGAGGGCGTGACGGCATTACGTCCGCTGGTGCGACGGCCGACCGGCGGCGGGCTCGTGCCTCACGATGCGGATTGGACTTACAGCATTGTTATTCCGCCGGTGCATTCGTGGTACGGGCTTCGCGCTGTCGCGAGTTACGAGCAAGCGCATTGCTGGATTCGTGATGCATTCGCGCGCGTCGAGATTCCGACGGAACTCGCGCCGTGTTGCCGCAAGGAAACGCCGGGCCAATGTTTTGCCGGTTACGAACAGTTCGACGTGCTCTGGCTCGGCCGCAAGATCGCGGGTGCGGCGCAACGTCGCACGAAGACGGGCTTGCTGATCCAAGGCTCGATTCAACCGCCGCCACCGGGAGTGCTGCGAACTGCGTGGCAGAGCGCGATGTGTGAGACGGCGAAAGCCGAGTGGGATGCTGAGTGGCACGAGCGCGAATTGTTTTCTGAACTCCGTGACCGGGCGGCGATGCTCGCCGAGACGAAGTATTCGCGTGATGAACACAATCGACGTCGCTGACGAACACCGATCACTCAGTGCCCGGCGAGAGCCGCCGCAACATCTCGCGGGCTAATGGCTGCGCGGGTTGCGCCTCGATCAACTTCTCCAATACCGCGCGCGCTTTCGCGGGTTCTGTTCGCGCCAACACTGCCGCGATACTGATGCATTGAGCGTAGCCCGACGTGAATTCATCACTGATGCGCGCGCTCTCCAGATACGCATTGATCGCGACGTCGGGTTGCCCTTCCAGATCACTGAGCAGTCCCCGCAAGTATTCATCACGCGCGCGTGTGAAGCGGATGAGGCGCATTCTGAAATCACCATCGTTCGTGATGCCGGTCCACATGCTCACTTGTTCTGCGGACGTCATGCGATGGCGCGAATCGATCATCTTCGCGAGCCGTCCGAATGGCGCGGCTTGAGTGTCATAAACGAATCGCGGCCCGCCGAACGTGACCAACGGCAGGTCATCCGTGTTCAACTGATCGTAGCTGCCCGCCGGAATCAGAAGCGTTGCATCGCCGACGAAGTGGCCGAGCAAACGCAGCGAATCGCCGAGCGCGAGCCGCTTCAATTCATCGCGAAGGTCTGAAGACATCTCGCGTTGCTCCACCCAATCAGCTCCGTAGTTGAATCGCGAGAACGTGCCCACTAGCCCAATCACAGGAGCGTCCACGTTGTATCGCAGGAGAAACATTTGCGCGTCCGGAAACACGGTGACGAACGAGTGCGCGATGACGCCGAGCATCTGCTCATCGAGTTGATGCAAGGGAAGCCATTGGCAGAAGAGACCATCCATCGCGAGCCGTTCACGAATCGCATCGAAGTGCTCGACGGTGTAGAGCGAGCCGGCTCCATCGCGCGCGGGATGGAACAAGTCGGCGACGATCACATCGTAAACATTTGTAGTTACGCGAATGAATCGGCGTGCATCAGT
>DATHEW010000427.1:0-3875 GCA_035318425.1 Candidatus Acidiferrum sp.
CCGAAATTGATTTCCGTTTCGCGAGTTTGGAGCGTTGTTCCCCCGCACCCCGGCCCTCTCCCCAAAGGAGAGGGAGAATCGTCCTCGGCTGTCCGCGTTACGACGCGCGCTCAATGATCGGCAGGGACGGGATGCCGTGCTCCCTCTCCCCGAGGGAGAGGGCTGGGGTGAGGGGAACGCGGCGCAGGACCGCTCAAATAACGTAAAGGAATCGGAAGTTGCTTTCGGCAACTACTCTAGCGACGGCCCGGAACTACGAAGACACACCGCCCTGCCAGCGTGGGGGATCTCTTGCAAAAATAAAACCCGCGCTTCTCGCGAAGCGCGGGTTGGAAGTCGGTCAGTGACGTTTAGGCTTTCTTCATTGTCTCCGTGAAGAGCGCAGTTTGAGAAACGAATGGCGTCTGTTTGATCGGGTCGGTCTTGCCGGGTGCCGCGATGTCGTACCAGCCGTATTCATCCGGCTTGGATGGTGGCTCCATCTTCAAGGCTTCCTCGAACGGCACGTTCTCAATGCCCTTCACCATCGTGTCCTGCGGCGAGGCGATGGCCTTGTCCCACTCAATCTCCTTGCCGGAGTAAGTGGCCATGCGGCCGAAGACCGAAGTCATGGAACTGATCGCGCCGTACTCGGCTTCGTTGTAAGGCTTGTCATTGCGGATCGCGTCGAACAAATCGTCGTGTTCCTGCTGATAAGGATTCTTTCCGCCGCCCGTATGACGCCATTTGTTTTCACCGGTGATGATGTGGCGGCTGACGTCGCACTTGCCCTTGGTGCCAGCAACATGTTCTGAGACATCGTTCCAACAACCGAGTTGATGGCGGCATTGGCTGAAGCAGACGGAGCCATCCGCATACTCGAATTCGACAACGTGATGATCGAAGATTTCGCCGTAGTCCGGTCCGACACGCCGCTGCACGCCGCCATTGCCGCGCGCTTTGACGGGATGGCCTTTCTTGATCCAGTTGATCACGTCAAGGTTGTGGATGTGTTGCTCGACGATGTGATCGCCGCAAAGCCATTGGAAATAGTACCAGTTGCGGAGTTGGTATTCCATTTCGGTGGGTTTGCGGCCGAGCTTCTTTTCCAGGTCGGCGCGCTTGTTGACCCACGGCGTGTTGCCGTTCCAGTAAGCGCGCATCGTCGTGATGTCGCCGATCTGCCCGTCCCATAAACGGTTGAGTGTTTCGATGTAGCCGAGTTGATGATGACGCTGAAGTCCGACGCCGACTTTGAGATTCTTCTTCTTCGCTTCTTCCCCTGCGGCCATGAACTTGCGAAACCCGGCGGCATCAACGCACACCGGTTTTTCAGTGAACACGTGTTTGCCCTGACGGACGGCTTCCTCGAATTGCATCGGACGAAATCCTGGCGGCGTCGCGAGGATGACGAGGTCGGCCATCGCGATCGCTTTCTTGTACGCATCGAAGCCGAGGAACATCGCTTCGGGCGCGATCTGGACTTTTTCCTTGTGCTTGTTCTTGAGTCCGTTCACCGCACCGTTCAAACGGTCCTGATGAATATCCACGGCCGCCACGATCTTCACGCTTTCGCCCGTGCTCAGCGCTTGATCCGCTGCGCCGGAGCCACGGCCACCACAGCCAATGAGCGCGACCTTGATGGTTTCACCGGGTGATGCGGCATGGGCGAATCGTTCGATCGGCAGCGTGCTCAGGGCAGCAGCGCCAGCAACGGTCTTGGATGTGTGGGACAGGAAACTTCGACGGGTCAGTGCCTGGGTGACAGGAATGATTTTGTTCATGGTTTTGTCTGACGCCCCGGCGGGCTGAGCCTATTCACAACACGCCTGTGGGTTGACGGAGCGTAGAGGGGCCGCGCGGGAAAAGTCCAGCATCGCGCTCATGCGGCAATTGCGGAGTGCTGAGCGGATTTTGCAGGAGGAGAAAGTGCGGTTTCGAGATCGTACGGGATTTGCGCTCTCGTGATGGAACAAGCTACATGTTCGCCGGTGAACAAACAGACGCTCGTCACGAAAATCGTGGAACAACTCACGGCAGAACTCGGCGTGTACTTCAAAGCCGCACGCGCCGCTCATGCCGAGGCCACGCACGAGCAGAGCAGGGCGGAGAACAAATATGACACGCGCGGACTCGAAGCGTCTTATCTCGCGCGCGGACAATCCAAGCAGGCCGCTGAGATCGAGGCGTCGATCACCGAGTTCAGGGCGTTGTCACCGCGCGAGTTTACGGCGACTGACGAGATCGATGTCGGCGCGTTGGTGGAGTTGGGTTCTGGGCGTCAGCGCAATTTCTACCTCATCGGCCCACGCGCCGGCGGCACCGAAGTGATGCACGAGGAAACGGAAGTGCTGGTAATCACGCCACAATCACCCCTTGGCCAACAGATCGTCGGAAGGAAGCAGGGCGAGCGTGTGAAGATTCAAATCGCGGGCGAGCAGAGCGATTACAAGATCGTGTCAGTCTCTTAGCGCAGGCTTCGCCTTTGCGCGGTCGGGCCGGTGATCAGTGCGGCACCGAACGAGCGTCATCAGCGTGAAGGCCGTGCCGTACTGCTGGTGATAATTGTAGAGCGGAAAGTCCCACCACGATCCGTCCTTCTCCTGTAGCGGCAACAGGATCGCCGCGATCTGTCCGTGATATTTTTGCGCTGCAACTTCCGGCACATGCTCGGTGCAAAGGGCCGCGTAGTAATGGCCGTAGTAAAAGAAATATCCCGCCACCATGAACCACGACTCGTGCGGCACGGGACGTTTGCGCGCGAAACCCAGCCACTCATTTCGCGACACGAAACGATTAAGCCAATTGGTCATGACGCTCTGCGTGATGTTCGTTGCGCCCCATGCCAGCAAGGCAAGATTGCACGCCTGCGATCGGCCGAGGCTGCCGGCGGGACGATTGATTTCCATTGCGGGGCGATATTTCATTTGTTCGCCGTAAAGATAACTGAAGTCTTTGTTCTGCTGCCGCACCAACGAAGCAACGCCGCGCTTCACGAGGTCGTCGGGAATCTCGACACCGATCTTCTTCGCGCGCTCGAACGCGAGCAATACCGTCGCCGTGACGAAGCTCGTCGAGTCCGAAGTCGGACGCTGAGTGCCATGCTTGAAATCGTAATAACCCCATCCGCCGTCCAACGATTCGTAGCGCCGCAGCAGATCGATCTGTCCGACGATTGTCTTCTTGATCAGCTTGCGACGCGCGGTGTCACTCGTGCGTTCGTGCATCGCGGCCAGCGCCTGGATGCCGTAGGCGTGAGTCCACACGTTGTAGATCGCGACGCTGTTGGCGCGGCGTACTTTGGGCAGGTTTTCCAGCAGCCATGCCTCGCCGAGTTCCAGCGCTTTGGTCACCCTGGAATTCGTTCCAGCTTCACTCGTCTCCATCAACGCCTCCACACACATCGCCGTCACGGCGGCGCGAAAGGCGTGGTGCGATCCCGGTACCGGCGCGTAGATGTTCAACTCCTTCGTCTTCTCGGCGGAACCCCACGAGCCATCTGCGTTTTGATCATCGAGGAGAAACTCCACGCCGCGACGAATCGATGCTTCAAGTTTCTCAGGCGTCGGCGCAATGAGTGTGGCCGGATCAGCGGCGAACGCTGTGAGTGCGCAGAGCAGGGGAAGGAGGAATTGAAGCGCGGGGCGCATCACGCTTGCTCGGGCTTCTGTTCGGGTTTTTTCAGCAACACCTTGTCGCCGTCGCTCACGCCCTCGGTGATCTCGGTGAGTGAATCGTCCGATTCGCCGACCTTCACCGTGCGCTTCTCGTGCGAGCCGTCGGCTTTCTGGATGTAAACGTACTTCGTCGTAATGTCTGTGAACACGGCCGCCTTCGGCACCGCGACCGTCACTTTTTTCTCGATGCCCGTGAACGCCACCTTGCAGTTCATGCCC
>DATHEW010000428.1:0-8743 GCA_035318425.1 Candidatus Acidiferrum sp.
TTCGCGGTGCAATACCTTTATCAATGGCAGCGCGAAAGCACTCCAGGCACATGGGCGAATGTCGGAGAGGTCAAAACCAACTCCAGTAGTTGGGCGACGAACGAACTTGTTTTCCCTGCACTGACGCTCGAAGACGCCGGAAATTATAGAGTCAACATCCTTCACGATTGTACGAACAGGATTTCGCCCATCATGACGTTGGTGGTGCAACCGCGGGCGAGGTTGTCCACGCCGGTGTTGAATTCATCCTCGGGAATCTTTCAATTCCAGATAAGCGGCAATGCCGGATCGCATTATCGCCTCGAATCATCGACCGATCTGACCAATTGGCTGGAACACGTGACCTACTCGAACACGCCACCGATCTGGTCTCTCACGTTCACAAACAGTGGCGAGACGTTCCGCTTCTTCCGTCTACGGCAGAGTCCCTGAAAGAGTCAGCTATACTCCTCGAGCCAGCGTCCACACCGCGACGCGTTCCGCGCCTGCCTTCAACAAGATCTTCGCACACGCGCTCGTGGTCGCGCCGGTGGTAAACACGTCATCGATCATCACGAACTTCATGCCTTTCAGGCGCTGCGGCCTGCGCAGGGCGAACGCGTTGCGCATGTTGTCGGCGCGCTGCTTGCGGGTGAGACGCGTCTGACTGGGCGTCGCGACCATGCGCCGTAGCAACGTGGCATCGACCGGGATTCCTGTCGCCACGCTAAGTTTTCTAGCGAGCCTCTCTGCCTGGTTGAATTCACGCTCACGCTGTTTCACAGGAAAGAGCGGCACGGGCACCAGCGCGTCCCAGTGGTCCCAGCGAAGCGGTTCTGTCGCAGCGGTAACCAACAGTTCGCCGAGGAACGTCTCGAACCAAAGCTGGCGCTGATATTTGAAGCGATGAATTGCCTCGAGCACCGGCCCTCGCGCGACGACTGCCGACCGCGCCCAACAGAAATCCAGCTCCATCTCGCGGCAGTTCGTGCATTCGAAGTCGTTGGTGATGTCGCCTTCGAACGGAAGCCCGCAGCGATCGCAGAACGGCGATTCGATCACGCGGACCTCGGCGCGACACGCCGGTCCCACAAAGCCGTCCAGATGCGTGGCGCGTTCGGCTTCGCAAAGCGCGCAGACTTCAGGATAGAAAAAGCTCAGCGCCGCATCGGTCCATGTGCGCAGCGGGATTGGAACTCTCAGAGGCCGCATAGCCGGATGATGCGAGGCACACGAGTGACGGCAAGCGCGAATCGCACTTTGCGCGTAGGAAAGGCACGTGTTACATAACCGCGCACCGATGCCCGAGGCACAACAGTTCGACTACGATACGGTTACTGCGCCGCAGCCTGGTCCGTTTGGGAAATACTATCTCCAGGAACTGATCAACAGCGGCGGCATGGCCGATCTGTGGCTCGCCACGGATTCGACGGGCAAACATTTCGCATTGCGCAAGCTTCGCAAGACCACGGCCTTCGACTTTGTCACGCGGAAGCGTTTTCTCCAGGGATGCGAAATCCTTTCCAAGATTCACGATCACGAATTCGTCATCACGTATCATGAGCACGGCAAGATCGACGGCGCGTTGTATCTCCTCATGGAATACGTCGAAGGCGCGAACCTGAAGCAGCTCTACGCGCGCACCGATGAAGTGCTTCAGCAATTCGTCGGCAACATTCTCATCGACATGGCGGTGGCGCTCGAACACGTGCATGACAGCGGATTCATGCATCTGGATTTCAAGCCGGAGAATGTGATGGTCACCCGCAACGGCAACGTGCGTCTCGTGGACTTTGACCTTGCCCAGCCCATCCCGAAGGAACCAATCAAACTGGTGAAGAATCCCGGCACACCGGCTTACATGGCGCCTGAGCAGTTGCTGCGGCAACCGATCGATCACCGCGTCGATATTTTCTCCTTCGGCGTTTCCGCGTACGAATTGCTCACCGGGAGCAAGCCGTATCCCGGCGAGACACCGGACGAGGTGCTGCGCCAGCAACTCGACCCGCAATTTCTCACACCACCGCGCACCCTGAACCCCGAGATCCCGGCGAACCTCGAGAAGACGATCCTGAAATGCCTCGAACGCGATCCGACCAGGCGTCATCCGATCATGACCGTGGCCGTGCGCGAGTTGGAGTCGGCTCTCTACGTGTGAGCGGAAAATTGCGCCGGAGCGGTTGACGCGGCGGCCAAGTGATGGGATTTCTTCGCTTGCTATCGCCAGACTGCTTTGGCGAAATGCCGCTCCCGTTTTTTCAGTGCGCGGTTAGCTCAGTGGTAGAGCATTACCTTGACACGGTAGGGGTCACAGGTTCGAACCCTGTACCGCGCACCATCTTAAAAATCCACTGAGGCAAAGCGGCAAGCTCAGCGCAACAGCCCGCTTTGGTGTGCTGACTACTTTTAATTCAATGACCGATCGGGAACAGAAGCTTACGCATCGCCGCCTCACACGACATGTGCGCGAACTGCTCGCGTGTGACCGCTGTCCGAACATGCACAAGCCTGTCGTGAGCGGCGGTGCGGTGGTGAGTCGCGTGATCCTCGTGGGTCAGGCACCCGGCGACAAAGAACCGGTGTTCGGCCGCCCGTTCGCATGGACGGCGGGCAAGACGTTGTTCAAGTGGTTCGAGGAATTCTCCGGAATTACCGAATCGGAGTTTCGCGCGCGCATCTACATGGCTGCGGCGTGCCGATGCTTTCCAGGGAAACGCCCCGAGGGAGGCGATCGGGTGCCGTCATCGGACGAGGTGAGCAATTGCCGCTACTGGCGTGATCGCGAAGTGGAACTTCTCAAACCCGAGCTTGTCATCCCGGTTGGCAAACTCGCCATCTCGCAGTTTCTGGCGGAAACGCGCCTCAATGAAATTGTCGGCAAACAGTTTCGCGTGAAGGAAGGGGCGCACGAATTTGATTTAATCCCGTTGCCGCATCCATCAGGCGCCTCACCGTGGCATCGCATGGAACCGGGAAAAACCCTGTTGCACCGCGCGATGCGGCTGATCGCGCAGCATCGTGCGATGCAGCGCATCACTGCAACGAAGCTCAGTTGCCCATGAACACTGAGCGGGACAGACTTACGGATTTGCCGGAGCCGGAGAAGCGGGTTTCTTCCTTCGCGTGGGCTTAGTCTTCATTTCCTCCAACTTGGCCTTCTGCTCGGTCGTAAGGAGTGGCGGGAGGTTTTCGTTCGACTCTTTTTTGATCGCCATTTTTTTCTCGTACTTCTGATTGATATCGAGTCCGTCGTTCGCCTGGATGACCGCAAGTCTTTTTGCCTCTTCATCAAAAAGAGCCTGTACTTTCTTCTGTTGCTCCTCGGTCAGGCTGAGTTCCTTCGTGAGTTGCTTCACCCTCATCTGGCTGATCAGCGTGAGCGCATCTTTCTGCTTTGCGCCATCGGCAGCATTTGAACCGGGTGTTGTGGCCAAACCCGTTGCGACGAGCAGGCCAACGATCAAACTGTTTTTGAAATGCATTTTGAATCTCCTGTGTGTTGTTAAAATATTTATGGCTGTTCGGCCCGAGAACCTAGCGGAAGTCTGGCCATACGCGCAACCAGCGAGTCGTTTCATCAACGTTCGGAAAGCGTCCGCAGCAACTGCTCCGCTTCCGCGAAGTCACGGTGCAATTCCAGCGCGCGTCGAGCGGCGCGACGGGCTTCATCCGCGCGTCCCATCCGCGCCAGGATCGTGGCGCGGGCGTACGGAGCGCGCGGCGAACTCGGTTCGAGCGATTCCGCGCGAACAAGAGCGGCAAGGGCGTCTTCGGCCCGATCGAGTTGCGCATATCCGAGTCCCAGATTGTACCACGCGGACGCGAGTTGTGGATCGATCTTCACCGTCTGTTCGAGCGTGGTGATCGCATCATTCAATTGGCCCGCTTCGCTCAGCGCGAGACCAAGGCGATACCGAAGCTGCGCATCCCGAGGTGCGCTGGAACACGCCGCTTCGAGTTCACGCACGGCATCGGCGGCACGGCCCAGCGCGCTGTAGCAAACCGCCAGCGAATCGCGCAGCGGCGCTGAATGACCATCCCAACGAACCGCTTTCTCGAACCACGTGAGCGCTGCGTGAGGCTCGGCGCGATTGAGAAAAAAAGTTCCGAGTTGGGCCGCTCCGGCCGGTTGATCGCAGTTGAAAATCAACGAGGCAAACAACTCGCGACCCACCGTTGAATTGGTATCAATGCTCGCGTGCAATGCCCATGCCGCCTGGATTCGGACAGCGCGCGTGTCGTCCGTGAGCAACTTCCGCGCGACGGCAATCGCCTCAGCGTCTTGCGCGTGGACGTACGGTCCGAGCGCTTGCGCGGCATTCGCACGAACAAGTGAATTCGAGTCACCGGCACGTTGTAGCAGCGCGGTCTTCACGTCGGGAACGCCGGCGAACGTTCCGAGCAAGCGCGTGGCGGAAGCGCGCCAGACGTCGATCTTTTCCCCGCGCGCGAGCCGCGTGAGTTCTGGCACGGCATTGGTTTCTCCGCGGCGGGCTTTTGCGATGACCTGCGAACGCGCGCGTGAAGGCCGTTCCATTCGTCTGCCGTACCATTTCTCCACGTGACCGAGCGACCACGCGGCGTCCTTGTCGGTATGACAGCGATTGCACGCGTTCGGGATCCCAAACTGCTGCGTGAGCAAGGGATCGGGAATGGTGAAACCATGATCGCGCCGCGCATCACGTTGCATGTAGGTCGTCTGCGGCATGTGGCAATCGACGCACTTGCTTCCGCCTTTTCCGGCGGGATGGAAACTGTGTGCGGTTTCGACAATCTTCGGAGCAGGCGGCAACGGCGTGCTGTGACAGCGCATGCACAGCGAGTTGTCCTGCGCCTTTACCTTCGCGCTGTGTGGTTCGTGGCAATCCATGCACCAGACGCCGGCCGTGAACATCTTGCTGCCGAGAAATGAGGTGTATTCGTAATTCTCGTCACGCACCTGGCCGTCTGGAAAATACAGATCGCTCTCGTCAGGAATCGTGAGCAGGTAATGGTCGTGAAACGAATCACCCGCCTTGAACTCGCCGGTGATCTCGCTGCGTCGCGCGTGACAGGCGCCGCAGGCGGCCATGGATTTCACGCGATCGAGTTTACGAGTGGTTGGATCGCCCTTTGCCGGCTGCGGTCGCGCGCGCTGCCACTTTACGTGATCCGCCATTCCGCCATGACACGATTCACAACCGACACCGCGCTCGACCATCGATGTGGCGTAACTGTCCGTCGCCGGATCGTAGTGCTTGCGCAATCGCGTGTTGTGGCACGCCGCGCACATCTGATTCCACGTCATGCCTCGACCTGTCCAATGGCCCCACTCGCCGGGCTTGCGATCCTCGTCGCCGTAAACGTCGAACCACTCGCGTTTGTGCGGATCGAAGGCGAGTTCCGTGACCTGAAATCTGCCGCCCTTCTCGGGCACGAGATACTGAATGAGCGGATCGACACCGATGACGCGATCGAGCGCGAAGGCTTTCTTCGCACCATCTCGTGCCGCGGCGATCAATTGGAACTGACGGTCGTTCGTCGTCGCTTCTGACGTCTGCGTGCCGTGCTTGATGGCACGCGCCGGATGAAATGCTTCAACATCACTCGGCTCAAACGCCCGTTCAGCGATCCCGTGATGCGATCGTTCCCACGATGCGTACGCATTGGTGTGGCAATCGCGGCAACTCTGCGATCCGGCGTAGGTGGCGAAGACTTGGCGGTCTGAGCCCGGCGGCGACGCGGAACTCGCAATGTTTCGCTTGGGCGTCGATCGCTGCAACAACAGCGCGCCCAACGTCCCCAGAATCACCGCCGCTGCGATGGCGCGCAGCGCAGTGTGAATTCTCAGCTTGGCCTTTGGAGACATGGAGCGCACATGCTGCCACAGGCGCTCGGTTCCTCAAAGCGATTCGATGCCATCGAGCAGTTCCGTCGTTTTCCTTGTGTCACGCCGGTGCTCAAACCATGCTGCGCGCGTTTCGTTTGCAACGTTGAACTGAATCGATGAGCGAGCCCGCAATTACTCCTGAACTGGTGCAGAAGCATAACCTGACCCCCGACGAATACGGGAAGATCAAGGACATCCTCGGTCGCGAACCGAGCTACACCGAACTCGGAATTTTCTCGGTCATGTGGAGCGAGCACTGCTCGTACAAGAATACGCGCCCGCTCCTGAAGACATTCCCGACCAAGTCGCCGAAGATCCTCGTCGGCGCAGGCGAAGAAAACGCGGGTATCATCGACATTGGCGACGGCATCGCCATCGCCTTCAAGATCGAGTCGCACAATCACCCGAGCGCGGTGGAACCATTTCAAGGCGCCGCCACCGGCGTGGGCGGAATCGTGCGCGACATTTTCACGATGGGTGCGCGGCCCGTGTGCGCCGTGAACTCGCTGCGCTTCGGCCCCATTTCTATAAGAAACGACGTGAGGAGTCTCACTTCAAAACTTTCCGCCGATCAGAGCCTCGTTACCTCGACTCCTACGAACGAGGAGGAAGCGGCCGTGAAAAATAACCGTCGGCTCTTCAGCGGTGTGGTCAGCGGCATCGCGCATTACGGAAATTGCTTTGGCATTCCGACCATCGCGGGCGAGGTGTACTTCGACAAAAGCTACGAGGGTAATCCGCTTGTGAACGCCTTCTGCCTCGGCGTTTTGCGCCACGAACAGATCGCGCGCGGTGCGGCAAAGGGAATCGGCAATCCGGTCTTCTACGTCGGTCCAGCCACAGGAAGAGACGGACTCGCGGGCGCAGCGTTCGCCTCGCAGGATTTAACGGACGAATCAGCGCAGCAACAGCGCGGCGCGGTGCAGGTCGGCGATCCGTTCATGGAGAAGCTCGTGTGCGAAGCGTGCCTTGAGTTGCTCGCCACAGGCGTGGTCGCGGGAATTCAAGACATGGGCGCGGCGGGTCTCACTTGCTCTACGTGCGAAACAGCCGCTCGCGCTGGCACAGGCATCGAGATCGAATTGGACAAGGTGCCGCAACGCGTTCCGAACATGAGCTCCTACGAGATCATGCTCAGCGAATCGCAAGAGCGCATGCTGATCATCGTAAACAAAGGCCATGAAGCCGAAGTGCAACGCATCTTCGACAAGTGGGATTTGCCGTGGGCCGAAGTCGGTGTCGTGACAGATTCGGGCCGCATGGTCGTAAGGCATCACGGCAAAATCATCGCGGACATTCCCGCGAAGAAGATCGCTGATGAGTCACCGATTTATCAGCGCGAATCTTTGGAACCGAAGTACTTGGCCGAAGTGCGTGCGTTCACGCTGGATGGCGTCGCGGATACGAATGATGCGGTTGGCAACCTGAAGACACTCCTCGCGTGGCCAACCATTGCGAACAAGAACTGGGTTTATCGCCAATACGATCACATGGTGCGCGATAACACGATCGTCGCGCCGGGCAGTGACGCCGCCGTGTTGCGCATCAAGGAAGATTCGCTTCCAGTGTCTCGCGAAGAGCGCGAAGGCAGCGAAGGGGAGAAAAATTCTTCACGGCCTTCGCGAGAACCCATGCCGGAGAAATTCATTGCCATCAGCGTGGATTGCAATGGCACGTACGTTTACCTCGATCCGTACGAAGGTGGAAAAATCGCAGTAGCTGAAGCGTGCCGAAACCTCGCCTGTTCTGGCGCGGTGCCACTCGGCGCAACGGATAATTTGAACTTCGCCAATCCGCACAATCCCGAGCTGTTTTACCAACTCAAGGAATCGGTGCGCGGGCTCGCTGATGCGTGCCGCCATTTCGACGCGCCGGTCACGGGCGGCAATTGCTCGCTCTACAACCAAAGCCCGAACGGACCAATCGATCCGACGCCGACTGTGGCTGTGGTCGGCATCATCGACAAGGCCGAGCACATCACGACGCAGTGGTTCAAAGACGAAGGTGACGCCATCGTGTTGCTCGGTGATGTCATTGATGAAGGCGACAAACTTCAAGGTCTCGGCGGTTCCGCTTACCTCACCCAAATCGTCGGCAAGAAAACCGGCACGCCGCCGCGCATGGACATGGAACGCGAGAAAACGCTGCACGACGCGTTGCGCGGTTGGATCGCCCAGGGCGCGGTAAAGAGCGCGCACGATTGCAGTGAAGGCGGCATTGCCGTGGCGATTGCGGAAAGTTGTATCAGTCAACAAGTCGCGCGTGAGACGCCGAGGTTGATCGGCGCGAACATCGACTTGACGCAGGTAGGGGGCGCTGTCCTCAGCGCGCCGCGGCCCAGTGAGGACACCGGCCCTTACCGTCGCCTCGACGCGCTGCTCTTCGGAGAAACGCAGTCACGCATCGTCATTTCCTGCACCGCTCAGGACGCAGCGAAGATCATTGGCCAGGCGAAGATCCTCGATATTCCCGCCGCGAGGGTCGGCTCCGTCGGCGGTGCTGACTTGAAGATCAAGACAGCGACTGGCGATTTCACCTGGTCCTGCGCTGAGCTTCACGATCTTTGGTGGAACGCGATACGCCGTGTGATGGAGAGTTGAGCCAAGCCGGGCAGAGACTCGACATCGATTTCATCGGCGCCTAGTCTTTAGAAATGGAAACCACGATCGATCTCGATGATCGCCTTTTCGCGGAAGCCAAGAGCTACGCGGAACAATCCGCGCGCAGCTTGTCTCAAGTGGTTGAGGAAGCGTTACGTGAGAAGTTGAAGAACACTTCGGCCTCGGCGCCAAAACCGAAGCCGTCGGTTTCGGCGGCAATTCATCCAGACGTTCAGCGCATTACCGGTTTGGCCTCCACTGAAGAGAATGCGAAAGCGACTTATCTCTCGCACCT
>DATHEW010000429.1:0-2705 GCA_035318425.1 Candidatus Acidiferrum sp.
GCTCAGGCCCATCACGGCGGCGATCTCCTTGTTCGTCTTGCCTTCAGCAACAAGCGAGACGACGCGCGACTCCTGCGGTGAGAGTCGTGTGAGGCGTTGATCATTTGCGTGTGCCACGCTGCCTTCCTTCAAACGCGCGAGCACGCGCCGTGTCACGGCAGGATCGAGAATCGAACGTCCGGCTGCCACGTTCTCGATGGCGTTCACCAGTCCCTGGCTATCGATCTCTTTCAACAAGTAACCGTCCGCTCCGCTGGCGAGCGCTTCGAAGAGAATCTCGTCATCGGCAAACGAGGTGAGGAAGAGCACACCGATGTCGAGACCGAGCTGTTGGATTTGGCGGCAGGCTTCGAAGCCGCTCTCCTCGCGCAAGCGAATGTCGAGCAACACGACATCAGGCTGCAACGCGCGCGCCTGTTGCACGGCACCGGCGACGTCCTCGGCTTCGCCCACGACATTGAATTGGCCGATACCGCTCAGCAGGCTGCGAAGCCCGACGCGCGTGACTTCGTGGTCCTCGACCAGCAGGATCGAAATAGGTTTTTGATCAATGGCTGGCATGGGCTGGTTTGGGGACTTTGACCGTGACACGTGTACCGCGGCCGGGATGCGATTGGATCTCGAACATTGCGCCGATCCGCTTCGCGCGCGACTCCATATTTCGCAGACCCATTGAGCCGGCGGACACCTGGTCGGGAGAAAAACCGGCGCCATCATCGCGCACTTCAAGCTGTGTGCTTGCGCCATTCGGCACGACCGAAACGGTCGTCCTGTGCGCGTGCGCGTGACGGATGCTGTTGTACATGGCTTCGCGGGCGATATTGAAGAGCTCGGTCGCTTGCAGAGAAGTCAAATCGCGCGCCGCGCTGCTGTCCACCTCGATGGAAAACCGTTCTTGTTCATCGATGCCGCTCGACAGGAGAACGGATTTGAGAGCCGCTTTCAGTTCGCTTCCGTCGAGTCCTTTTGGTTCCGCGCCGCTGATGAAGGAGCGCACATCCCGGATCACGGCGTTCAAACTTTCGACCGCAACTCCAAGACGCGACGGCACCTTGTCGGGCGCTGTTTCAGCCAGTCGCCTGGCCTCGTCCACGCTCAGGCCCACGGAGAAAATGGATTGAATGATGTTGTCGTGAAGCTCCTGCGTGATGCGCTCGCGGTCCTGGCGCGAGTGCCGCAATTGACGGCTCACATCTTCCAGACGCCGCTCGGCGCTCTGTTGTGCTTCCACCACGGCAGCGACCGCGCGGCGTTGCCGCAACAGCAGCGCGAACATTGCGGCCGCAACCATGAGCGCAAGCCCAGTGCCCCCGGCAACGAGAGCAAAACTTTGATGGCGCCAAGACTTGGACGGCGCTCGCAGCAGCATCAGATCGGACTGGCTTCGCAGCAGCATCGCAAAGCGCGGCGACCCGCTCTCAACCGCGCCGGGCTTCAATACGCCGACGACCTTCACGGTGGCGCCGGGCGGGAAAGTTTCCGCGATGCGTGGCGCGCCGCGTCCCGGCAACTTCACGGTGAACAATTCACCGGCATCGTCCAGCATTGCGGAAATGAATCCGTCCACCGGTGGTTGCCACGCGATGACGCGCCCCATCACGCGCACGAGTTGAGGCAGCTTCAACTCGTCCGAGGCGAGAGCAACGATCAAAGGCGATGGCTCGATGGCCGGGCCAATGATGCGCACTTCCGCATTGCGAAGCTGCGGCGGCCCGATGCGATTCGAAAAGAATCCCGCGACTTCGATTTCCGTGCCCGGCCGGACATCAGCACGCACGCCCTTGTCGATGGAAACGCTCCCTGTGACATCCTGAAAAACAGTTTCACGATTGGTCCAATGCAGCGTCACCACTCCGCGCATGTGAACGCGATGCTGCGCCACGCGGCGCCCCGGATAGCGAAGGAGTTCTGCCGCGGAAATGATCGGCGCGGCAAAAGCGTCGGTTTGAGGTCTCTCGATCACTTCAACCTCGGAGAGTCTGCGAACGAAAATTTGAAATCCCGTCATCTGCCCCTGCTTGTTGAAAACCACGCCCGCCACGCCGGTGACTCGCACGCGCGAATCCAGCAAAGGAATTTTTTCATGGCCATCGAAGGAAGCCACCGAAAGATGACAACGCTCATTTCCATCCGCGAGATGCATCCAAAGATGATCGCCGTGCCGTTCGACGCGCTCGATCACCCCCTCGGTCATGATGCGTTCACCGACGGCGGCACCAGACGCGACGATGGCCAGCGTGATCGTCCGAGCAGGCGGAAGATTTGTTTTGCCGATCAGCGTCACGGAGCCGGAGGCAAGCATTGGCGCGAAGAGGCCCGTTGCGGCGACACCTTTGAAATCCACCAGATCGCCGGGCGCCAGTTCCACCGGCGGTGTGGCGCGATAAAGAAAGATGCCGCCCGAGTCGTCTTGAAGAAACTGAAGTTGATAATCGCGATCCACGCATGTGACCACGCCACGAACGCGCACTGGCGCATTGGTCTGGAGTTCCGCCGGTGACAAAGCCAGCACGTCACGAATTCTCATGACCGGGAAATCAGCCGAGAGCAGTTGCGCGCCGCCACCGAACATCAGCGCCAGCACGAGCAACGAAACGTGCCAGAGCGTGGGGCGCATTTTGAAATCAGGAGAGAGGTTCTGAAACCGCGATGTCATGGCCGTATGCCGGCGAGAATCAAAGAACCACCAGTCATGTTGCAACTGC
>DATHEW010000430.1:0-2285 GCA_035318425.1 Candidatus Acidiferrum sp.
GACCGAGCAGCGGCTTGGTGACACGGCTTTCTTTTTGTTCGTAGATCGCGAGCTGCACGGCGTTGTAGCCGTCGCTTTCCTGCGTCTTGACTTGCACGACGCGATTGGGCCCGACGTGTACGATGGTGACCGATGTGCTGACGCCCTGCGCGTTGTAAACCCGCGTCTGGCCCAGCTTCTTTCCTAGAATTCCAAGAGGCATAAATCCTTTTCAATCGCCGCGCGCCGGAGCGCCGCAGCGAAAATCTTCAGATCTTGATGGTGATGTCCACGCCGGCGGGAAGATTGAGCTTCTTGAGCTCGTCCACCGTCTTGGCCGTTGGGTCCAGGATGTCGAGCAAGCGCTTGTGGGTGCGTTGTTCGAAGGTTTCCTGGGATTTCTTATCTGCGTGCGGCGAGCGCTGCACGGTGAAGCGCTCGATGCGCGTCGGGAGCGGGATCGGTCCCGCCACACGAGCGCCAGTGCGCTTTACAGTTTCCACGATGTCGTGCGCCGATTGGTCAATGACCCGGTGATCGTACGCTTTCAATCGAATGCGAATGCGTTGTCCTGCCATACAAAGAACAAATTTCTAAATTATTTCCGTCTTCCGCTCATCCCATCCGGGAAAGCGGACGCGCAATGTAGCAACCGAACTCTTCAGCGCAATAACTTTTTCGGGGAAATCTGATCTCATTCCCAGTGATGCCGCTTACCGAACCGCGCGTGGGCTATTCGCATTAGCGCGAACCCATACGGATTCTCAACGTGGAGCGACTACAGAAGACGGATGAGGCTGGGAAGTTGAGTGCGAAGAAGTTGTTCGGCCTCGGCGCGCGTGCCGGGCCCGGTAAGAGCAATTTGGAGAACGCGTTGACCCGGATTGCGCCGACGTTGCAGCACAGCTTCGAGACGGCGACGCCAAGAAAGATGGTCAGTCGCAGCGGATTGCGTGAAAGCCCCATCCTCCCACAGCGAGTAGAACACGAACATGGGACGGGGCGCCGCCGTGGTGAAACACCGGAACGGCAACGCCATGCCGCCAACGGAAACCGTCATGGGATCGGAGATGTCCTGCAGCATTCGGCCGGAAGCCGGTAAACAGATTTCGGGGGTGTGATTACGCGCCAGATGAACGGCGACGCGGCCGGGATTCCACCGCAGGTAGATCAGTTGCCATCGATTCTCACGTTCATCGATCCAGTCCGCGGAAACGCTTTCGTCGAAGCGGAGGATTCGGCGTGCGGCCGGCGCAATTTCCGTGCTGACCGATCGGATCTTTTGCGGCGGCGCGGCGGCCCAAGATCGCGTGGCCTGTCTCGGAGCGGATGTATACCAGGCGTAGATGGCGAGTTCACCGACGATCAGCAGGGTGAACATCAAACATCCAACACGAAACATCGAAGACGAAATCCTGAAACGCTGAAAAACTGAAACGCTGAAATGTTGAGACGCTGATCTCGGCACCTCGCCCTGCCCTCTCGCCGGTCGAGGTGCGTCGGCAGTAGAGGGAGGAGGAAGAGGATTAAAATTCGGAGTAGGAGTATGAGATCGATGGGAAAGCCAGGTGGCGGCGATCCAGATTCCGGTGAAGCAGCCAAGGAGAATGGCGAGGCCGGCGGGGTCGTGCCATTGCTTAATCGCTTCGGCGCCCCGGTCAGCCGCGACAGATGAAAGCACTAACGTTCGCAGAAGATTGAACACCAACGCCAAACCCAGCGCGATTCCGACGAGCATGCAGCGGCGTTTCGTTGTGAAGCGATGGAACTCGCCAAAGAAAAGCGCGAGCATCAATGCGGCTTGAAAGGAGCGAATCCCGCTGCACGCTTCATCCACATCGACGAACCCACCTGCTGTTTCAATGACGTTGCCGTGCTTGATAGCAGCAGTGCCGAACAGGTGCAGGAACTCAATGGTCGTGGCGACAATCGCGCGGGTGAGGGATTGAATGACGGAATGCTCCACGATCGTAGGCCACGGAATGGCGACCAGAAAAAAAAGGATCGGGAAGGCGAACCGCTTGAGCGTCATTCGATCGCCAAGTTGATGCACAACCAGTAACGTGATGGCAACGACTTCCGCCGCCATGGCCCAACTGACCAGGCGCCAATCGGGATTGGCGACTTCAATCCAGCGAGTGATGAGGAAGATGAGAACGAGAGCCGCAAAACTGAAAAACTGAAACGCTGAAATGGATGCACCAAGGCGCGAAGGCACCAAGGAGGATTGAGGAGGTGGAGTCTGATTGAGGATTGAGGATTGAGCATTGAGAATTGAGCCCGCACCTGACGGCGAAAATCGGCGG
>DATHEW010000431.1:0-2049 GCA_035318425.1 Candidatus Acidiferrum sp.
GACGCGGCGCCCGTACGTAGATGATGTCGTAATCGTACTTGATGGAGCCGTCTTTCGCGATGGGTCGCGGCTCGACGTTCAATGGCCCAAGATGCAGTTTTTCGTTCTCCTTGGGTTGGCCTGACGCGGGCAGGAGAGAAATACCGAGCAGTACCAAAATTACTGGCAGCAACAGTTTGTGCATGGCAGGCATCCTTGTAAAGTGAAAAAGCATGGAGGAAGGCAGGAGGGCGGTACGTCAGCGCACGATGAACGATATTTAGCCCGGATTATTCACCAAGCTTAAAACAAAAGCCTCCGGTCGGCGTCTAAATGGTTAGCACAACAAGCCATTAGGTCGCCGAAGGAGGCCACGGATGAGTATACAGCCTGTCCATCAAGGAAGCTTCTCTTTTTTTCAACTTCCGATCGTCGTCGAAGCCACCGCGGCGCAACTTTCCAGCGATGCAGGATTGCTGCCGATCCGCGCGTTCGATGAGCACATCAGCCTGACGCGCTCGTTCGCCGCGGTTCTCAAGGACCCCCGCGATCCGAAGCTGTTCGACCATTCCTTTCTCGACATGTCGCGCGCACGCATCTACGGCATCTTGGCGGACTACGTCGATCAAAACGATCATGACACGCTCCGCAGCGATCCGGTCTTCAAGTTGATCGCGGATCGATCGCCGGACGGACCGGACCTCGCCAGCCAGCCGACTTTGTCACGCTTCGAAAATGCCATCGACATTGCCTCACTCAAGCGCTTGCGGGAACAGTTCGTCGATCAATTCATCGCTTCTTTCGTGGCGCCGCCGCGTCAGCTTACTTTCGATCTCGATGCGGTCGATGATCCGACCCACGGCGCCCAGCAGCTCTCGCTGTTCCACGGCTACTTCGAGCAATATCAGTATTTTCCCTCATTCATCACTTCGGCAGACAACGATCAGGTCGTCGTGTTGTCCTTGCGGCCCGGCGCGGTACACGCGGCCTTGGGCGCCGACGACGATCTGCGCTATTTGGTCGAGCGACTGCGCCGCGCCTGGCCCGACATCCGCATCTGCATTCGCGGCGACGCCGGCTATGGCATGCCGTGGATGTACGCCGTGTGCGAACAACTCGATGTTGAATACCTCTTCGGGATTGCCGCCAACAAAAAGCTGCAAAAGGCCACGGAAACGTTGCTGGCAGAGGCCGTGCGAAAGTTCAAGGAGACCAAAACGCCGCAACGCCTGTTCGATGCCTTCTGGTATCAAGCCGGCACGTGGGAACATGCGCGCTGGGTCATCGTCAAAGCGGAGGCGAACGCCCAGGGCACCAATCGTCGCTTCATCGTCACCAATCGGCCGGGCGCTCAGGTCGTTCCCGGCGCCGCCTATGACGACTACGCCGAGCGCGGCGAAAGCGAAAATCGCAACAAGGAACTCAAGTGCGGCTTGCAGATCGATCGCACCAGTGATCATCGCTTCATGGCCAATTTCTTCCGGTTGTATCTGCACGCGGCCGCGTTCAATTTGCTCGTGCGCTTTCGCCAGGCGATGGCCTTGCCGCCACTGACTGAACCGATGCCCGAAGTACCGCCCCAAGCGCTGAACGATGCCGAGCGTCGGCGTCACTATCAGCGCTGTCGGCAACGTGATCCATTGGCCCAAGCGCAACCCTGCACCTGGCGAACGCTCCTCATCAAAGTGGCAGCGGAAATCATCGTGAGCACTCGCCGCGTCGTCGTCCGCCTGTCCGCCCATTGGCCCAACTTGGCGTACTTCCAACGTGTGTGTCAAAGCCTCGTCTCGATCACCTCTGCTCCAGTTCCCTCTACCTCGTAGCGTTTTGCGAGATCGATTTTCTCATGGGGGTAAGGGGGCGGTGTGCTCACAGATCTCCGTTCCGCGACATCTTGGCATCGGGCAGCAAGATCCTTCACTCCGATATCGCTCTCAGTTCGACTGATGAATAATCCGGGCTAGGATTGACGCCGTTTTGCGGATTCGTTTATTCGTTATGCGCTCCCCCTCCCTCCCGCGAACGAAATGAATGAAAGCGAACGAAATGAATGAAAGCGAAGGAAATGAA
>DATHEW010000432.1:0-8516 GCA_035318425.1 Candidatus Acidiferrum sp.
TCTTTCCATGTTCCGGCGACGCCCTTCACATCGGCCTGGCCGCCAAGCTTTCCTTCGGTGCCGACTTCGCGAGCGACACGGGTCACTTCAGCGGCGAATGAACTGAGCTGATCCACCATCGTGTTGATCGTGTTCTTCAGCTCCAGGATTTCGCCCTTCACATCGACGGTGATCTTCTTGGACAAGTCACCATTCGCCACGGCAGTCGTCACTTCAGCAATGTTACGCACCTGCGCGGTAAGATTGCCGGCCATCGAATTCACCGAGTCAGTCAAATCCTTCCACGTTCCGGCGACGCCTTTCACGTCAGCCTGCCCGCCTAGCTTTCCTTCGGTGCCGACTTCGCGGGCAACGCGCGTCACTTCGGACGCGAACGAGCGAAGCTGATCGACCATCGTGTTGATCGTGTTCTTGAGCTGAAGGATTTCGCCCTTCACATCGACGGTGATCTTCTTGGACAAGTCGCCGTTCGCCACGGCGGTCGTCACGTCAGCAATGTTACGCACTTGCGCAGTCAAATTGCCGGCCATCGAATTCACCGAGTCGGTTAAGTCCTTCCACGTTCCAGCGACGCCCTTCACATCAGCCTGGCCGCCAAGCTTTCCTTCGGTGCCGACTTCGCGCGCCACGCGCGTCACTTCCGAGGCGAACGAACTGAGCTGATCAACCATCGTGTTGATGACGTTCTTGATCTGGAGAATTTCACCGCGCGCATCGACCGTAATCTTTTGCGTTAAGTCGCCAGTCGCGATCGCTGTCGCCACCTTCGACATGTCACGCAATTGCACCGTGAGGTTCGATGCCATGGAGTTCACGTTGTCGGTCAAATCTTTCCATGTTCCAGCGACGCCTTTCACATCAGCTTGTCCGCCGAGTTTTCCTTCGGTGCCGACTTCACGGGCGACGCGCGTCACTTCCGAAGCAAAGGATGAAAGCTGGTCCACCATCGTGTTGATCGTGTTCTTCAGCTCGAGGATTTCGCCTTTAACGTTGACCGTGATTTTCTTGGAGAGATCGCCATTCGCGACAGCCGTTGTGACCGTCGCGATGTTACGCACTTGCGCCGTCAGGTTCGACGCCATGAAATTCACCGAGTCGGTCAAGTCCTTCCAGGTTCCGGAAACGCCTTCGACTTTCGCCTGACCGCCGAGAATACCTTCGGTGCCGACTTCGCGCGCCACGCGCGTCACTTCAGAGGCGAACGAGCGAAGCTGGTCCACCATCGTGTTAATGGTGTCTTTGAGTTCGAGGAATTCACCCTTCACATCGACGGTGATTTTCTTGGTCAAGTCACCGTTGGCCACGGCTGTCGTCACGGTCGCGATGTTACGCACCTGCGACGTGAGGTTCGCCGCCATGAGGTTCACGTTGTCGGTCAAATCCTTCCACGTGCCCGACACGCCTTTCACTTTCGCCTGGCCGCCGAGTTTTCCTTCGGTGCCGACTTCGCGGGCCACGCGCGTCACTTCGGAAGCGAACGCGCCAAGCTGGTCCACCATCGTATTAACGGTCTTGGCGGTGCGGAGGAATTCGCCTTCCAGTTTTCTGCCCTCGATCTCCATCGACATCGTTTGCGAAAGGTCGCCTTTGGCCACGGCGCCGATCACGCGCGCGGTTTCATTCACCGGCAGCACGAGGGAGGAGATCAAGGCATTCACTGACTCGACGCTCTCGGCCCAGTCCCCGGTGAGATCGCGATTCGGCAAACGCTCGTTTAGCTTTCCTTCGCGTCCGACGACGCGGCTGATGCGGCGCAAGTCTTCATTGGAATGCTCCATCACCTCGGCAAGATCGTTGAAGGTGTCCGCGATTTTTCCACCAATGCCTTCCCAGTGCAGCGGCAGGCGCGCGGAGAAGTCGCCCTTCTTTACGGCGGTGATGGCCTTGAGAATTTCCGCGAGGTCACTCGCGTCAGCGGGTTGGCCGCTACGGTTGTTGAACGTCGGAGAATGTCCGTTTTCCGGACTGACGCCGTTTCCGATGCGGGGGGATTTGGCCGACGGTTTTGTCGCGGCTCGCTTTCGATCTTTCGAGCCTGACGACGAAACGCCGCCAGACGAGGGCACGATAGATTCTTTCATAAGACTTAGGGTCGGTAGTTCCCATCAATCAAAGCGCACGGTCGAGAAACAGAAAATCAGGCGATGTCCGGCGTCATTTCTGGGGGAAAGTCCTGAACGCTCTGTTGCCAGGGTCTGCGCTACAGTGCGTGTGCCGAAATACGTCCTCGCGCGCCTCAACGAAAGCTTTTCGTTGTCGCTCCGCGTTGGTGCCGCGTATAAATTCCGGTCACACTCCAAGTTCGTGCGCAAACTTTTACAAAGGGCGATGCGGCAGAAGCCGGAGGCGGGGTCACGTGTGCCTGTCAACGAACCGGCACGCCTCGCCGCGCTGCGCCGTTACGACGTGCTCGACACGTTGCCGGAGCCGGTCTTCGACGATCTCGTGGCGCTGGCCGCACACATTTGTGATGCGCCGGTGGCCGGGATTTCGTTCTTGGATGAATCGCGCGCGTGGTTCAAGAGCCGGGTCGGTTTTGCCGCGACGGAGGTCAAGCGTTTTGAAACTCCCTGCTGTGAAGCCATTCTCGGCGCCGATCTCCTCGTGATCGAAGACATCCGGCGCGTTTCGCAGTTTGCAGATTCGCCTCTCATCAACGGGGAGCCATGCGTGCGGTTCTATGCGGGGACGCCGTTGCGCACCAGCGATGGCTACAGCGTTGGCACGCTATGGGTGAGCGATACGCGCAAACGGCGCCTCTCGACGCAATGTCGCGAGGGATTGCGGATTCTTTCCCATCAGGTGATGGCGCAGCTCGAATTGCGGCGGCACCTCGTCGAGCTCGAGCGCAGCCTGCTCGAACATCGCCGCACGCAGGACGCGCTGAAGAACTCGGAGATGTTCTATCAGACGCTCGTCGAGACATTGCCGCAGAACATCCTGCGCAAGGACACGAACGGCCGCTTCGTTTTCGTAAATCAAAAATTCTGCGCCTCGCTCGGCAAGTCCGTGGATGAGGTGCTCGGGAAAACGGACTGGGATTTTTTCCCGCCGCAGCACGCTGAGAAGTATCACCACGACGACTTGCGGGTCATGCAGACGCGCGAGCCCATCGACACGATCGAGGTAAACCAGACTCCAGGTGGCGGGCGGATTTTCGTCCACGTGATCAAGACACCGCTCTATGACGCGAACGGCGCGGTCGTGGGCATCCAGGGAATTTTCTGGGACGTGACCGAGCGCAAGAAGACCGAGGAAGCACTGGCCTACGAGCGCGACTTGTTGCGCGCGCTGCTCGATAACATTCCCGATCGGATTTATTTCAAGGACGTCCAATCGCGGTTCCTGCGCGTCAGCACGTCGATGGCTAACCGGCTCGGGGTCAATGACCCGCGCGAGGTCTTCGGGAAGACTGATTTTGATTTCTATGCCCAGGAAATGGCGCAGGAATTCTTCGACGACGAGCAACGAATCATCCTCACCGGCCAGCCGCTGATCAACAAACTCGAGCGCATCGTGGATCGCGATGGGAAGGAAAGCTGGGCGTCGGTCACGAAGGTTCCCTTGCGGAACAAAGATGGCGCCACGGTCGGCATCATCGGCATTTCGCGCGACGTGTCGAAGCTCAAGGAAGCGGAGGTCGCCCTCGAACGCGCGCGCGACTCGGCGCTGGAAACCGCGCGTGTGAAGTCACAATTCCTTGCGAACATGAGCCATGAGATTCGCACGCCCATGAACGCGATTTTGGGCATGACGGATTTGCTCTTCGATACCACGCTCAACGCGGAGCAGCGCGAGTTCGTAAGCACCATTCGATCGAGCACCGACACGCTGCTCTCGATCATCAACGACATTCTCGATTACTCGAAGCTCGATGCGGGAAAGCTGACCATCGAAACCATTGATTTCGACCTGGGCGAACTCATCGAATCCACTGCGGAGATGCTGGCGCAGCGCGCCCAGGCCAAAGGCATCGAGCTTGCCTACTCGATCGATGAAAACGTGCCGGCACGATTGCGCGGCGATCCCGGACGAGTGGGGCAGGTGATGGCGAACCTGATCAGCAATGCCGTGAAGTTCACCGCGCGCGGCGAAGTGATGATCCGCGTGTCGCGCGTGGAGGAAGACGACGGCGAAGTCCGCATTCGCATTGCTGTGAACGACACCGGGATTGGGATCGAGCCCAAAACTCTGCCGCTGATATTCCAATCGTTTACCCAGGCCGATGGTTCCACGTCGCGCAAATACGGTGGCACGGGCCTGGGGCTGGCGATCTCAAAGCAACTCGTCGAAGCGATGCGCGGCACGATCGGCGTCGAGAGCGTAGCGGCACATGGTTCGACGTTCTGGTTCGAAGTGCCGCTGCAAAAGCAATCCCATCAACCGCCGCCCCGCGAGCCATCCGATGTTCGGGACACGCGCGCGCTGGTCGTGGATGACAGCGCGGTTTCACGGGCCACGATCGCCGAGCAATTGCGCCGGTGGCACATTCGCGTGGATGTCGCCAGCGACGCGCCGGAAGCGTTGAATTTATTGCGCGCCGCGGCGGCTGCCGGCCAGCCGTACGAATTTGCCGTGCTCGATATGCAGATGCCAGGCATGGACGGGCTCACGCTGGCGCGCGCCGTAAAAGATGACCCGGCGATTGCGAGCACGCGTCTCGTCGTCGTGACGCCGTTGGGGAATCGCCCGGACGAAGAGTTGATGGAAAGCTGCGGCATCAATGCGTGCGTGCCCAAGCCGATCCGTCAGTCGCGTCTATATGATGCGCTGGTGAACTCGTTGCACGAGCGCAGCGCCATCGCATCGCCCGCGGTTCAAATTGCCGACACGCCGAAGACACTTTCCTCCGCGCGCATCCTTCTCGCAGAAGACAACCTGGTGAATCAGCGGCTCGCGCTGAGGCAGTTGCAAAAGCTCGGCTACGCGGCGCAGCCCGTCAGCAATGGCTTCGAGGTCTTGCAGGAACTGCAACGGCAGACCTACGACCTCATCTTGATGGATTGCCAGATGCCGGAACTGGACGGCTACGAAGTCACACGCCGCCTGCGCCAATGGGAAAAAGAGACCCAGCACGCGCCGGCGTACATAATCGCCGTGACGGCACACGCGCTCGAAGGCGACCGCGAGCGATGCGTGAGCGCGGGCATGAACGATTACATCACCAAGCCCGTTCACCTGGCGCAGCTCGAAGCGGCGCTGATTCGTGGGTTGAAGCGTAAAGCAACGCCCGCGGGAAGCGCGGATCCTGTGCTCGATCCTGTTTGTCTCGCGGGGTTGAAGGAATTGCGCGAGCCGGGCCAGCCGGACCCGTTGTCAGAACTGTTCGAGCTGTTCCGACACGAATCGCTGGCGTGTGTGGAGAAAATCGAGCGCGGCGTTACGGACCACAATTCCGGCGCGACGGCACAGGCCGCGCATACGCTCAAAGGCAGCGCGAGCAATCTCGGCGCGACGCAGCTTGCGACTTATTGCTCGCAAACGGAGCAGCGCGCCCGCGCCAGCGATTGGGACGCGATGCCGGAACTCGTCCGCCACCTCAACGAAGAACTCGCGCGCGTGAAGAGCGCTCTCGACGCCGAGTTGAAGTGAGCTTGCCGTTGGCGGCGATCCAATCGTTGATCAGCCGCACCGCGCGTCCGACCCTTTCGAATCCAACCTCAGCGAGTCTCAAAAGTGGACTTTCCTAAACCTGCGCGTCTTTCTGCCGACTAATGATGTGTGACGGTCATAGAAGCTTTACCCCGCGCCCAAAGTGTCGCTGCGCCCGATGTTTTCATTGCCGAGCGCCCGCCGCGTGTCCTGTTGATCGACGACGATCTCGCGATCGGTGATGCGCTCGCGCAGGCGCTGGCAGAGGAGGGCTTTGTTTTTCAATCCGCTACCGACGCGCGCCAGGCGCTGACGGCGGTGCGTGACGAGAATTTCGACACCATCATCCTCGACCTTGGCTTGCCGGGCATCGATGGACTGGAGTTTCTCCGCATCATTAAACGCGACACTGCGCTGCAGAATGTTCCTGTGCTGGTGCTCACTGGCTGGCCCGGCGCGGAGTACCAGGTCAACGCCTTCGAAGCGGGCGCGCACGACTACGTGAACAAACCGTTTGACGTCGCAGCATTGCGAGCGCGAGTTCGCGCGGCGGTGCGCGCCAAACGTTCGCATGACGAACTAGTCCTGCGTGTTCTCAAACTCGAAGCCGATCGTTCCAACGCGGAAGAGAATGCCCGCTCGAAGTCCGAGTTCGTCGCGAACATGAGCCACGAGATTCGCACGCCGATGAATGGCGTGATCGCGATGACGGGGTTGCTCTCTCGCACCGACCTCACGGCCGAGCAGCGCGAATACGTGGAGACGATTCGCGCCAGCGGCGAATCGCTGCTCACGATCATCAACGACATTTTGAACATCGCCAAAATCGAATCAGGGAAGTTCGAGTTGGAGAATGCGCCGTTTGATCTTCGCGATTGCATCGAGGGCGCGATCGATCTGCTCGCGCCGAAATGCGTGGAGAAGAAACTTCACCTCGCGTGCGAGATTCACCCGAGTGTTTCCACCGCAGTGAGTGGCGATGGTTCCCGCTTGCGCCAGGTGATCATCAACCTGCTCAGCAACGCGGTGAAGTTTACGTCGGCGGGCGAAGTGATCTTGACGGCGACAGTCGAGCCAGGTGGTTCGGGTTCAGCGACGCAGAACATTCATGTGGCTGTGCGTGACACTGGGATCGGCGTTCCTGCGGATCGTTTGCACAAGTTGTTTCATTCGTTCGTGCAGGCGGACAGCTCGATCGAGCGGAAGTTCGGTGGCACTGGGTTGGGCCTCGCGATCAGCAAGGGTTTGGTCGAACTCATGGGTGGCCGTATGTGGGCCGACAGCACGCCGGGCCAAGGCTCGACGTTTCAGTTGATCGTTCCGTTGCGCGTGCGCGAAACGTCGCCGGCATCGAGCGCCGATAGCCGCATGGCTGGCAAGCGTCTGCTCGTGTTGCATGAGAGCGCGACCGTCGGCGGCATTCTGCAGAGGCTCGCGCAAAGCTGGGGAATGAACGTCGCGCTGGCGCAAGGCTTTGAGCCCGCCCAGCACCAGGAGTTGTTCGATTTCGTGGTGGTTCATGCCCCGTTACACGTGAAGACGGGCCATCTTTTTGCGACGCATCCGGCGACCCGCGCGGCGCGAGTCATTCAATTGGTTTCGCTGGGAGCCAACTCAGGGGAAGGCACGAATCTCATTACATTGCCGGTCAAGGAGGCGCCGTTGCGTGAAGCGCTGGCGCGACTGGGCACCACGCAAGTGACCGTGGCGCCGCCGGAGCGCAAGGCATCTCACGTTTCGAAGCTGGACGCGGGACTGGCGACGCGTGTGCCACTGAAGATCCTCGTCACCGACGACAACATCATCAACCAGAAGGTCGCCAGCCGTCTCTTGCAGCAGATGGGTTACGCGGCGGAGATCGCCAGCAGCGGTCCCGAAGCGCTCACGGCCATCGAGCGCGGCAACTACGACCTGGTGTTCATGGACATCCAGATGCCGGGGATGGATGGGATGGAAACGACACGCCGGATTCGCGCTGCCGAGCAACAGCACGGGCGCAGGCCGATCATCGTGATTGCCATGACTGCCAACGCCATGGTCGGGGACCGTGAACGCTGTCTCTCGGCTGGAATGGACGAGTATGTTTCGAAACCTGTGCGGCCCGAAGCACTGCAAACGATGATCGAAAAATTTGGCAGCGCACGTGTGCAGCCGCCCAGCTTGCCCGAGCCCAAACCGCTGCCGCTGCCGCTGCCGAAGGTGCAACCGAAAGACCCGGCCGCCGCCGCAATGTCGAATCCCGACGCGCCGCTGGTGGACCTGGACCGTCTCACGGAATTTGCGGGCGGATCTATGACAAGCCTCATCGAGATCACGGATCTTTATCTGGCGCAAACCCACGAACAGCTCGAACTCATCGCGACGGCATTGCAACGCGGAGACGCCACTGCCGTCCAGAAACTGGCGCACAGTTCGGCGGGTGCGAGCGGTGTGTGTGGCATCGTGGGCATGGAAACCTTGTTTCGTCAGATGGAACAATTCGGCCGCGCCGGTGCGATCCAGAATGCTTCGTCACTGTTCGACGCCCTGTGCCGCAACTTCACGATCGTGAAGGATTTCCTCTTAAATTCCCGGCACAATCTGCCGCTTTCGTAAGGTGATAAATGAAGAAGATTTTGATTATCGAGGATGATCCGATCGTTGGGCACATCTACAAGAGCCGCATGGAAAAGGAGGGGTTCAAGGTCGAAGTCTCCGCCGATGGCCAGGCCGGTTACTATCGAATTTATGACCTGAAGCCCGACGCGATCCTCCTCGATCTGATGCTGCCGAAAATGAATGGCATCGATCTGCTGAAAAAGATCCGCGCGGTCCGTGAGTTCGAGAAAGTGCCGATCCTGGTCTTCACAAACGCTTACGTGGCCAACATGATTCACGAAGCGTTTTCGGCGGGCGCGACGGCGATTTACAACAAGTCCACGGTC
>DATHEW010000433.1:0-7845 GCA_035318425.1 Candidatus Acidiferrum sp.
TCGTGGTGGTGAACTCGGCCGCCAACTTCGTCATCACGATTGCTCCCACGAATATCGCCGACGTGAGGTTTCCGGAAGAAGTGAGCGCCAGTGAATTGGGCAATGAACCTGCCTACAACGGTCTGCCTGATGGATGGCGTGAATCAGAAATTGGAACGGTCAGGATCACCGGTAGCACACGTTGCGAACGAAATTCATTCACGGTGCGTGGCGCCGGACTGAACATCGACGCCGAGTCAGATTCGTTCCACTACGTGTTCCAGCCTGTGCGCGGAGACCGGGAGATCATCGCGCGCATCAGCATGATCCAACACACAGCGCCGGAGTCAAAGGCGGGCCTGATGATGCGCGAAGCGATGAGCGATTACGCGCGCAACGTGATGATCGCGGCGACGGCCCAGCGTGGCGGGACGTTTCAGACGCGTCACTTCGAGGGACGCGCGACCGAGATCGTGCCGCAGCCCGAAGTTCGCGTGGGCTCGTGGTTGAAGCTGCGCCGCCGCGGAAATGATTTCACCGCATTCAAATCGGAGAACGGCCGCCAATGGACGCTTGTCGCGCAAACACAAATGCCGATGCGAGACGAGTACTACATCGGACTGGCCGTCGCCAGCGCGCGAGAAGACGCCGCGAGCTGGTGCATGTTCGATCGCGTGCGGGAGGGAGTGAAGCTCAGCAATCTCGATTTCACACCGCAGGTGGAACTGGTGAGCGGCTCGATCATCTCAGGCCGTCCGGCGTTTGCTGACAACGACGGGTTCGATTTCGTCGGCGGTTTGAAAATCGCCAGCGTCCCGACGCGACGTGTGGCGCGTGTTATTTACCAGCCGATGTCATCGCAGCTCGCGTGGAGATCGCGCGCGAGCAAACCGGGTGTCTGGGTGAACGGTGGAGATTTTTTCGAAGGCGAGTTTCAGCAGATCAATGGCGACAAGCTGCGCGTGGCCTCAGTGCTTTACGGCATTCGCACGTTCGACGTGGATGAAGAAGTCGTCGCCGCCGTGCTGGCCACTCCTTCACGCACCTCTGCGGCGACGGAAGTGGATTTGCAGGATGGATCGCGCCTGGTCGGAGCGAGTTGCACCTTTGCCGAAGGTGAAATCGTTCTGCGTGAAGCAGCACTTGGCGCCGTACGCGTGCCGGTATTTCAGATTCGTGAACTGCGCTTGCGCTGATGCAGGACCGAATACACCAGATACATTTCGTCGCCGATGCGCTCCGCTGCCTTAAGTTTCAACGCACTCGCATCAGGGAGTTTCTCCACGCCAAGACCATCTGCCAGAGTGGGAGATGAGCGTCCGCCGAAGATAGTGGGACAGGCTGTGACATAGACTTCATCGACGAGATCTTTTTCGAAAAGCGCTGCGTTGATCTCGCCACCGCCTTCGCAGAGCAACCGCCTTACGTTCCACTGTTTGCGCAGCCATTTTAGCGCATAGCCGAAATCGACTTTCTGCTCGCCGCAGATTTCCACGATCGCGCCGAGGTCCTTGAGGCGTTGGCGGCGGGCGCGCGGCGCACGATCGGAGACCAGCACGATGAGCGGCGAGAATTTGTGTCTGAAAATTTCCGCCCGTGGATCGAGCGAGCCAGAGCCGCTCACGACAACGCGCACGTTGTATTCAGGAAGGCCGTTCTTGAGGCGCTGATCGCGAAAGCGCTTTCCACCGGGGCCGAGATTCACCGGCACGGCATCGACCGTGCGAGCGCCGGCGATGATGGCGTCGCAGCGGGTGCGAAGTTTCAAGAGAAGTTCCTGATCGCGCTTTGTGCTGAACGGAATGAAATGACGATTCGCGGGAGCAAGCTTGCCGTCGGCGGTGATGGCGACGTTGACATACACGAAGGGCAAACCATCGCGCAGCCTCGGCCGAAGATTAGGCAGCGGGTTCATAGAATGAGCATCGCGTCGCCGTAGCTGAAGAAACGATACCGATCGCGTATTGCCTGGCGATACGCGTTGAGAATCAGTTCACGGCCGCTGGTTTCACGGGGAGAAGCAAACGCGCTCACAAGCATCAGTAGCGTGGAGCGCGGCAAATGAAAATTCGTGATCAGCGCATCAACGACTCGGAAACAGTATGGCGGATAGATGAAGATATTGGTGCGGCCCGTGCCGGGAATAATTTCACCATCGTGCTCGCGTGCAACCGATTCGAGCACTCGCACGCTGGTGGTCCCGACCGCGATCACGCGCCGCTGCTCTCGTTTCGCCGCGTTGACCATCTCTGCGACATCAGCCGGCACATGAAAGCGTTCGTGGTGCATCGTGTGCTCTTCGACGCGCTCGGCTTTTACCGGCGCGAAGGTGCCGAGTCCCACGTGTAACGTGACCTGGAAAACGTGAACGCCACGTGCCTGAATGTCCTCAAGTAACTGTTTGGTGAAATGGAGCCCGGCGGTCGGCGCGGCGACGGAGCCGTGCTCGTGCGCATAGATGGTCTGGTAGCGCGTGTGGTCGTCGGAAGTGAGTTGCTCGCGCTTGATGTACGGGGGAAGAGGGAGTTGGCCGAGATCGAGCAGAGCGTCGGAGATGTTGAAGTCGGAACTCGGCAAGATGCCGAGAGCACGTTGGTGGAAACGCAGGCGGCGATGACCTTCAGGATTAGTATCGATCACCGTGGCTGAAATCTCCGTGCGCTCGCCGCGCAGATTCAAGAGTGTGAGTTCGGTTCCGACGCGCGCGCGTTTTGCGGGGCGCATCATGACCCACCAGTCGTTGGTGGACTTTTCTTCCAGCAGCAGAACTTCGAACGCGCCGCCGGTCGCGGCATTTACCGCACGCAGCCGCGCGGGAATCACCTTCGAGTTGTTCAGCACGAGCACGTCTCCAGCGCGCAGATAGCTCAGCAAGTCACGGAACCCGCCGTGTTCGATTCGATTCTCGCTTCGATGAAGCGCCATCAACCTCGAAGCATCCCGGCTCGGCGCGGGATCTTGGGCGATCAATTCTTCGGGAAGCTCGAAATCAAATTCCGACGTACGCACCGGAAGACTACAAGGCGCGGTGAACAACTTTTCAATAACTCACGAAACTTCTTGCCATTCGGCTGTTGACGATGTGGGGCAGTAGGAATATAAAGTGGGGCGTTGTGGAAAGCCGAGGTTTGAGACGGGGCGGCGTTCCTTTCAAGGCGATGCGATGCCGAATGAACCGAATGAGCCGATTTATTACAGCGCGTGCTACCGGCACGGCGTTGATGAGAAGCGGCGTGTTCAGATTCCGGCGAAGTGGCGGCCGATCGAAGAGGGCGTTCAGTTCACGCTGATCCTTTGGCCGCATAACGGACAGCCGGATTCGTGTTTGCTCGTGTTGCCGCCAGCGGTTTTCAAGGAGTTGGCCGGGAAGATCACGGCGATGAAATTTGCCGACCCGGGCGCTGAAGCGCTGCGAAGAATTTTGGGTGAAAAGTCCGACCGGGTGGCGTTGGACAAAGTGGGCCGGATCACGCTGCCGGACTGGATGGCCAAGGCGGCGGGTATCAAGGACGACGCCTTGCTGAACGGCATGTTTGATCGATTTCAGATTTGGAGTCCGGAGCGGTACGAAGCGACGAAGACCGCGGTGGATGCGATGGCAACGAAAGCCTTCGAACTGATCTGACGCATGGGCTTGATGCACTTGCTGACGGTGACGCGGAGTTTGAGCGAAGCGAAGGACCGGCCTCATCGCTACAAGCTGATGAGCGAGGGTTGGCCGACATTTGGAAACGCGGTGGTGGAGCAAAGTGGAGAACAGGACGCCGGAGTGACGGCAGAAAGGGACGCGATGAAGACGGAAATGACGGCAGAGCAAAACGTAACGACGAAACAGGCGTTTCCCCTCGGGCGTTGGACGAAAAACCCCTTCAGGTCCACAGCCATGCCGTCGCAGCGGGCGTCCATCGTTCAAGGGGAACTCTCCCTGGACAAGGTGAAGCCGGTGCGCAACGACCTGTGTGATTCCGACCTTGACCTGATCCCACGCAAGGCCGCGCAACAGGAAAATGTGTTCGCGGCGACGGTGCCGGCGACGGGCACTGAGATCGCGCAGAAGTTGTCTCTCTTTTCACGCGTGAAAGCGCGGTTGTTCCGTGGAAAAGCCGGGTGAGTGTCATGTGTGCCGGAGTTCACTCACAAATCGGTTTTGCTGGCGGAAGTGCTCGAAGCGCTGCGCCCGCGAGGTGGGACAAATTTTGTAGATGGCACGATCGGCGGCGGTGGCCATGCGGCGGCAATTTTACAGGCGAGTGCGCCTGACGGTTGGCTCTTTGGAATGGATCGTGATGATGCGGCGCTCGATGCCGCGCGAATCAGGCTTGCGCCGTTCGCGGGACGCTTCGAGCTGAAGCGGGGGAACTTTTCTGAGTTGGGTGCATGGGTTCAGCCGTCGAGCTGCGGAGGGGTGTTGTTGGACCTGGGTGTGAGTTCTCCGCAGCTCGATTTGGCTGGGCGCGGGTTCTCATTTCAGACGGAAGGCCCGCTCGATATGCGCATGGATCGCAGCCAGTCGCTCACGGCGGCGGATCTGGTGAACCAGGAAAGCGAATTCGAACTCGCGCGCATCATGTGGGAATACGGCGAGGAACGGCAGTCGCGGCGTTTCGCCAAAGCAATCGTGGAACTGCGGAGGGCGAAGCGGTTCGAGTCGACGAAGCAGTTGGCTGACTTCATCGAGCGACTCGCGCCGCGGCATGGAAAGAAGACGCATCCAGCCACGCAGGTTTTCCAAGCGCTGCGGATCGCTGTGAACGACGAGTTTGGCTCGTTGCAGCGCGGGTTGGAAGCGGCGGTGAAAGTTTTGCAGCCGGGCGGCAGGTTGGCAGTGATCACGTTCCATTCGCTGGAAGACCGGCTGGTGAAGAATTTCGGCAACGAACGCGCGCGGGATTACACCTTCGAGGGTGAAGTGGACATCCCCGAATTGAGAAAGCCGCGCGCGCCGGAGCTGCGCTGGGTGCAGCGGAAAGCGATTCAGCCAGGGGCTGAGGAACTTCGCGAAAACCCGCGCGCACGGAGCGCACAGCTCAGGGTCTTGGAAAAAATTTAGAAGGCAGAATCAGATGGGAAAGAACCGAAAAAATGGATCAGCAGCGCGGTTTGTGCCCGCCGTCAAGGCGGCGCTCCTGTGCTTGTTGCTCGGCGGTTCGGCGATCGGGTACGTCTATCAAAAGAACCAGCTCGCCGAACTCGGCAAGCAAATTGACAGACGCGAGAAGCAGCATCGGGCCCTGCGCGATTACAACACGCAACTCGAACGGACGATGGCGACGCTGAAGTTGCCCAACTCCCTCATGGAGCGGGTGAACGCATTGCGCCTCGGCCTGGCCGCGCCAGTCCAATCCCAGATTCTCACGATTGTTGAGATGCCAGCGACCGCGGGCTCCGGAGTTCAGCCGCTCGTCATGGAGCGCCCGGAGAACGGCGTTGCTGCACTCAAATGATTTACCGCCGCCCGGTGACGCCCGTCGGAGAGGAACCGATCGGCACCGGGCGGTTGGTGAAATTTTCGAGGAACACTTATGGAAGCCGCAAAGAACCGCCGCCGACTGATCGTGCTCACGATCGTTGTGATCCTCTGCTTTGTGGGTCTCGGGTGCCGGCTCGTGGAGTTGCAGTGGACACGCCACGACGAGTTCGCCGCGCTCGCTGAAAACCAGCACGGGCGCTCTTACTTCCGCGAGGCGCCGCGCGGCGACGTTCGTGATCGCCGCGGTAATCTTCTCGCCACGAGCATTCCGGTGAAGACGGTCTGCGCTGATCCTTCATTGCTCAAAGGCTTCGAGGCCGACATGGCGCGCGTGCTTGCCCCGCTCTTGAGCACCAATGAAACCGCCGTGTTTGCGATCCTGAATAAACACCTCAAGACCAACTCGCTTGGTTTGCCCGTGGACAACAAATACGAGCGCCTGAAACACAAAGTTTCGGTCGAGGATTGGGAAAAAATCCGCCTCGCGCTCAACGCGCGTTACACGAACGCCATCGGCGGCAGGAAGCTCACGAGCAAAGAGAAGGTCGCGCTCCAGGGCGCATGGTTGCGCTCGATCACGCCGGAAGACGATCAGGTGCGCTCGTATCCAAATGGCGCTCTTGCCGCGCACATTCTTGGGTTCACGGGTCCGCGCGAAACCGTCGTGCATGACCGGACCAACATTGTCTCGGCGGGCTGGGAGGGAATTGAGGCGACGTTCGATGAGAAGCTGCGCGGCGCGCGTGGCTGGGTGAAGACTGAAACCGACATCGCCAGGCGCGAGCTCTATATGTTTCGCGAAGCGGATGTGGAATCACGCCCTGGCCTGAGCGTTGTGCTGACCATCGACGCGCGCATCCAACAGATCGTCGAGGAAGAGCTTGCGCCGATGTTCACAAAGCATTCGGCGGTCAGCGCCACCGCCATCATCATTCGGCCGAAGACCGGCGAGATCGTGGCAATGGCGACGTTGCCGAATTTTGATCCCAACGATCCTGGCAAGCATCGCGATCCCGCCGTGCGCCGCAATCGTGCGATCACAGACTCCTTCGAACCCGGTTCCACTTTCAAGACTGTGACCCTGGCTGGTGCGTTGGACGATGGCATCGTGCGGCTAAGCGACAGGTTCGATTGTGAAAACGGCGCGTTCCGTTTCGCCGGCTTCACGCTGCACGATCACGACAACTACAACACGCTCACGGTCGAGGAGATCATCGCGAAGTCGTCGAACATCGGCACGGCGAAAGTTGCGCTGAAGATGGGCAAGGAAGCGACCTACAAGCACATCGTCAATTTTGGTTTTGGTGAGCGCACCGGTATTCCGCTGACCGGCGAGGTGCGCGGCGTTCTGCCGAAGATGAAGGACTGGAAGCCAATCCATCTCTCACGCATTCCGATCGGGCAAGGTGTTTCCGCCACGCCGATTCAAACCGCGATGGCGGTCGCAGCGGTCGCGAATGGCGGTGTGCTGATGCGGCCGATGATTGTTGACCGTCTGGTGGACGATAAAGGTCACACCGTCATGAAGTACCAGTCGCAGTCCGTTCGCCGCGTCATCAGTTACGCCGCGGCTGTGGCCACAACCGCGGCGATGAAGACAGTGGTCGAAAAGGGCACAGCCGATAAAGCGGCATTGGAGCACTACACCGTCGCCGGCAAAACCGGGACGGCCCAGAAAGTCGTGGGTGGCGATTACTCGCACGACAAGTATTACGCGTCGTTCATCGGTTTCTTCCCGACGGATGAACCCGAGTTGCTCATCTACATCTCGTGCGACGAACCGGTGAAGAAGAGTGGCTACTACGGCGGAACAGTTTGCGCCCCCGTGTTCAAGCGGATCGCTGAGCGCACCGCAAATTTTCTCAATATCAAACCCGACATCCAGCCCCCGGAGACGGACAGCCTGATGGCATCGGACGCGGCTCCCTCCCGCAGTTCCGTCACACAAGTGAGCCGTCCTTAAGCGATGCAACTCAAAGAACTCGTGAAGCACTTATCCGTCGTGCGGGTGGAAGGACCGCTCGATCGCGAGTTCGCGGGTATCGCTTATGATTCACGGCGCGTGACCCCGGGTATGATCTTCGTCGCCATTCCCGGATCTCAGACGGACGGCCATGATTACATCACGGCGGCGATCGATCGCGGTGCGGCCGCGATTATTTGCGAGCGCAACGGATTCGCCTCGCCTCGCGCTACGAAGATCAAGGTGAGCGATGCGCGCGATGCGCTGGCTCGCGCTGCGTCGGTGTTTTACCAAAACCCGAGCTCGAAGCTGCAAGTCATCGGCGTCACGGGAACCAACGGCAAGACCACGGTCGCCTTCATGGTAAAACAAATTTTGGAAGCGGCGGGCGTGAAGACGGGCTTGCTTGGCACGGTGAGCTACGAGATTGGCG
>DATHEW010000434.1:0-7658 GCA_035318425.1 Candidatus Acidiferrum sp.
GGCCGCCGCCGATGAGTTGCGCGAGGGGCTGACCGTCCTTCGCAGGCATCCAGCGATGGTCGTGCGTGTGGCCGGAAACGACGAGATTCACGCCCGCTTCGACGAGCCTGGGCGTCCACAAACGGCAACAGAAGTTGTGACACTCCCATCGCTGATGTGTCGGGAAAATGTCACGCGTGAACCACAGCGGGATGTGGCAGAACAACACCTTGTGCGGCGCATCGCGGAACCACGCCTCTTTGGTGACGGTGTCGAGCCACTCGGCCTGGCGCTGCTGCATTTTCTGAAACGCGACCATGCCGCCGAAGACCGGACTGTCATCCGGCTTGTCCTCCCCTGTGTCCATGACGAGCGCGGCGAGCGGACCGCTGCGAAAGCCGTAATAAAAACGATCGTTCGGCGTGCCCGTAAAATCCGGCAGACTCCGCGCCGCGGGACCGCGCACATCGTGATTGCCCCGTACGTAAGCCAGCGGCCAGCGCTCGGCGATGGCCAGTCCGGCGGGCGTGAGAAATTGCCCGGCCATGTCGCGCTCGAAATGCACGTCGTTGGATTGATCGCCATTCCAGAGCAGAAGATCGGGCTTCAACGCGGCGGTGAGACCGTGCAGCGCCTTGAGCGTCTCGGAATTTTCGTGCGTGTCGTTCCACACGGCGATTGTCGTGGCGCCGGCGGCGGCATCCAGCGTGCGAAAGCTGTATTTCGGACTGGTCTGGGGCTCGCCAAATTTCAGTTCGCCATGATAAAACTGCCTCACCTTCACCCAGCCAGCGGAGCGCGCGGTGAACCGATACCGCACGGTCTTTCCGGCAGGCAACGGCGGCAGTTGAAACTTCAGGACATGTTCAGCGAACGGCAGCAGGCCAGCCTGCCCGCCATTCACGCGCCGCCACGGTTCGTTCTCCACCGCAAACTCGAGATAACCGGTGGCATGACGTTGCAGCGGTTGCAGGATGATGATTGCCTCCGATGCCGGCCCTGTCACGACCGGGCCGCCCTTGAACACCGGTCCCGGCGCCGAGCCCGCGGTGAACGTACCCTCGGCGACATCCGGTCGCGGGTCTTTGGTGTAATCGGAATAATTCTGCGCAACGAGCGGCAGTCCGGCGGAACCCGCGGCAGCCGTGGTGAGAAATTTTCGGCGGTTCATAGAGAGTGTGCAGCGAGTGTGGCCATGCGGCGCGATGGATGCACGGCGATTCCTGACTGGCAGTCACTGGGGAAGACTACTATGCAGGGCAATTCTCCTCGGTATCCAACGGGTGTCCGGTGGTGGCCACCTTACTCTCTGGGTCCCAGGCGGAAAAACTGCATGACGTTACTCGAAGCCGGGGTTTCTACAGCCCATTCCCCATTTGAGAGGAAAGCTTCATTGGTCAGCGGCAACCAGGTCACCGGCGGCGCAAGGTTGCTGGCGCAGCAAAGTTGCACAGAGGTGGCTGATTCCGGCCAGGTGAAACGAACGAAACCGGGAGTGCGCGCGAAGCTCAGTGTGGGATTCGTGAGCACAGTCGCGGTCACCATCTGGGCGTCGCTCATTTGCGGCAAGCCATTGTCCGCCACGCGCACCGCGAATTGAAGAGGTCCGAAAGGTTGATCATTCGGAATGGTCCAAGTGAAAGCTCCATTCGATGGGTTGATGCTTGCACCCGGGGGCGAGTTGGCATCCAAAGAAAAGCTGAGCGATTGAATTGGCGCATCGGGTTCAGAAGCTGATGCGGTGAAACTAACGGTTCCGCCGCGAGCGGCCACGAAGTTGATGATCGGCGCAAGGGAAGGCGGGTTGTTGTTCTGGTGCGGAGTCAAGTTGCTTGCCGGAATCACCTGTTTAGCTTCGCCCGGCGGCTGCCATGAAAGGATCGCCGTGCCGTTTCCCGACGCGTTGAAAAACTCCATCGAAAGATCATAAAACTGCCCAGCCACGGGAAAAATTATGGTGTTGCTGTTTTCGGTCAGAGCATGCGGCGTCCAGTTGTTTACGATCAACTGGTCATCGATGAAAAGCCGGACAGCGTCGTCGCTGGTGGTGAAGAATTTATATTCTCCTGCGGCGTTTGCTTTTATTCTGCCCTCCCAGCGAGCGGAGAAAGGCCAGCCCACAAACGTTGGTTCCGGCGAGTTTGTTCCCCAGGCAAAGTTTACCGTCTCGTCGATACGCGTTCGTTGGGCCGAGGACGGAGTCAACGTCGTCCCCCGAAAGTAGATCGCATGCAGTCCCTGGTCCGCTGGATAAAGTTGCGACTGCGGAACTATTTCCTTAGCGCCACGAGGTTGCGTCCAAGAGAGCCGTGCAACGGCAGGACTGCTGATATCGTAGTATTCCATCGCGATGGTGTAATATTGGCCTGCCGCGAGCGAAATACTGCCGGTGTCCTCCGTTTCCGAGTGTGGCGTCCAGTGGTCGATGACTAGACGCCCGTCAATCCAAAGGCGGACCGCATCATCCGAGACCGCGTGGAAATAATGAAGGCCCGAGCGTTGCGTCTGCACCTTCCCTGCCCATCGCACTGAGATGTGGTCGCTAAATGGGATTGGGTGAGATTCACGATCTGGCCAGTAGATGTTCACGTTTGTATCCGTGCGTGTGAGTGCGAGAACCCTGAACTCGTTTTGGTCTTTGAAATACTGGCCGACAAGACCAGTGCCGGTGCCTGCCGCCCTGGGCGTGTGAACGGAGATGCTCACTGGACCACTCGTTGCGGTGAGACCCGAATTGTCCACCGCAACGACAGAGAAGTTGTGGGTGCCCTGCGGCAAATCGAAATCCGTGAAGGTCGCGACGCTCGATTGAGGTTCGGTCATTTGCGCAATCAGCACCGGGCCCCGGTAAAAATCCAAACGGGCAATGGTGCCGTCCGGATCCTGCGCGTTCGCATTGAGTGTCACCGTGGCCGGTGCATCCATATTCTTGTCGCACGGAGTCGACAGCGTGATGGACGGCCGCTGGCCGGCAGCATGCATGAGGAACTTCGCGTTCAATGTCGCGCCGAACCGGTTGGTCGTGTTGAGGAAAAGCTTGATGGTCGGTGTCAGTTGCAGCACCGAGATGTCCGGGTCCAGGGACAAGATGGAGAGCGCGGGCGTGTTGATTTCGATTCTTAGTCCCGCAGTGTTGGTTTGCGTCGGCTCCGACATTCCAATGTCCAGCACATTGCCGTCGTTGCAGAGAATGACAGCCGCTTTACGATCGGAACTGATGCCGGAGATCTGATTCGATGAATCCTTCCAGAAGTTCACGGCAGTGATGCCGAGCTTGTTCTTCTTCACCGTCGTCGTCGTGCTGTTGTTTTGTACCACGGTGATTTCCGGGCTGGCGACGTAAGCGGCTACTTGCGTCGCGGACATGCCGGGCAGCAACACGTAGGAATAGGTGGCGGAAGTGCTGTTTGTGCCGTGGTCCAGATACATCGTCAGATAATTTCCTGTGGAGAAAGTCTTTGAGCCGTAAGTGGTATTAACATCGTAGAAACGGCCCGAGCGGCTTTCGCGCAACGCTTTCACGGTCGTGGCAACAGGGAAGTAATAGCCGATGTCCGAGCCGGGCGAGGAACCAGCCAGATGCGCCCATGAAGTGACGCCGATCGTTTCCGACCAGCCGGGGCCGGTGGGTTTTGCCACGCCATTCACCGTGAAGGGATTGTTGCCGTAAACGCTCAACCGTCGGTTCTCGATAATGGTCTCCCGCCCAAACGAACTGCCGACGCTATTGCCCACGCAAACGATCTCGTTGTCGAACATGAACCATGAGTTGCGTGCGCTCATGTTGTCGGTTCCATAAGCATTCAAATGCATTACCGCCACGCCGTAGCGCCCGAGAATGGAAGCACCGCCGGTGTGGGTGTTCGGACTATTGTAACCCTCGCCCATACCGTTGGTCCGCGTGACTGTGTCCACCGTGGTGCCAGCGAGACGATACGGATCGACCGTCGCCCAGAAGTTGTCGGCGTAGTGCGTCAGGTCGTTGTTGTAGAGGTAAGTCATCCCTTCGCCCGTGAACCAGCCGTGAAGATTCTCGCCGCGCGTGGATTCATAGTTCGCCACGCGCTTGGAGGACATGGAAAGGCCAAAGGTCCAGTTGGGCGTGCGATGCACCACGCGATCCATGCCGGGAAACTGTCGGTGCTCCATGAGCTCGAGGCGCGGCACAACGTTGGTGTCATTCAAGATTTCGCTCGCCCACACGTTGTAAGGCGGGAACTGCGTGTTGAGAAAATTGAGCGAAGTGTCCGACTGGATGGTGGCCTTCACGAACGACTTGATGGCGGAGGCGTCAGCCGGTGGCGCGACCTGTGCCACGCGCAGGATCGCTCCGAGCAACTCGTGACCGCGTGCGTGATTGTCGCCGTTGCGGGTGGGATAGCGCCCGGAAGTCATGTCCATCGCCGAGCCTTTCACGATGAAGGGTGCGTAGGCGTCGAAGACCCACCGGAACACGTTCGTTTGCGCGGGATCGGTGATGGACCAGGGCGAGTCCTCCAACAACTGCATCATCGATCCTATCGTATCAAGCAGTCCCACGCCGTAGCCCGTGTTGTAGGCGATTTCATCGTGGAAGATAAACGACCCGTCCGCGTAAAAACCTTCGCCGCTCTTTACGTAAGGAAATACGTCGCTCAATGCCGTGCGTCCGAGATCAACCTTCCCCGAGTCCTGCACGATTACGCCGCGCACCGAAACCACGAGCGACTTCCAGACTTTGTTGTAAGCCGTCACCGGCGACGAAATGGACGTGTAAGTCGGAGTCGGTGAGAAATGATCGACGGCGCTCATGTAGTTGTTGATCTGCGCCGGCGAAAGATTGGAGTAGAGCAGCGCCACCGTGTCGTTCAACGCGCGCGGCACGGCGATCTCAAAATCGTACCAGTTGTCATACACTACGCTCGTGGCGTTGTAGTAATTGGCGTTCATCCAATTGAGGCCGCTGATGATTTCGGCCAGCAAGGTCGCGTTGGTCTCCAAAACCGAACCCGGCACCGCGTAGGCCAGCGCCATCGCACGCAGGCGTTCGTAGGTGGTGGTGATGTCGCTCGAATCAGTCGCGAGATTTCGGTAGCTGTAGAACAGGTTAGTGCGCCCAGCACTCGTATCGAGCGTCTGCAAATACGATTGCCCGGTGGATTCCAATTCGGCGATCCAGTTGGAATAGAGCGGATTTGTTCGGTTGGCGTTGGTTCCCTGCGTAAGCATATCGCACCACCTCAGCCGCAGCGTGTCGTGGTCGTTGGCACGCACCACGAGCACGGCGCCGAAGATCAACACCAGACTGAAAATGTTTTTGCAAAGTGTCGGCATCATGAGTTCACAAGTTTTGTGCAGTTGCGGGCATTGTCGGCGGATCTGTTCGTGCGTGCATTCGCTATTACGAGGCCCGGGAGCATGCGCTTGCTGCCAGCCGCAAGACCGCGTGGCGCAATTGTACGCATATTTTCAAATGTTCCATCGGTTAACATCGGCAAAGTGATGATCTCGGTGTAACGATCACCAGTGCAGTCAGCGGGATCGATTACGCCTTGGGTGCGCGCGCAGTTTTATCCCTTGCAACTTTATCGGAACGGCACTGCCCGCACCGCCACCTTCTCGGCTGAGAACCAGACCACCTTAAGTGAAACGAAGCGGACACTTCCGATCAACGCAGTGGCTTCGACTCGATACGATAGTCATGCCGCCAGACAGCGTTGGTGAGCACCTTGTCTTTGCAGTCCCAATACCAGATGAAAAAGGAGTGGCGCGCAGCCGCGTAAATGAGTCCCGCGGGCGATCCGGGCATGGGTTCACACACCGGCGTCCAGGTCGCGCCTTGGTCCGAAGAGACTTTGATGTTCTTGCCGCCATTCAGCGCGAGCTTGCGATCGGGCAGTTCGATGATTCTGGCCCCTTTGAGCACACCGCCACCGCAAACCTGCGCCCACGTCTCGCCCTGGTTTGTGCTGCGAATGACGCCGCGATCAGACATGAGCGGCCAATAAATCGATCCGTCAGAGGCGCGCAGGGGCGTGCCGTTGGCTTCCAACGCGCCGGCTTGTGTCCACGTCGCGCCGCCGTTGGTGGTGCGAAAAACACCGCCGGTGCCTTTGCCCCAGCCGGAGGCGTTGACGAGATATGTGGAGGCATCGAGGAGCAGCGGATTGGATGAATGTTTGGTTCCTTCAGGCAAGGTCGCGCCGATGTTCGTCCAGGTTTGTCCACCATCGACGGATTTCCAGACGGTGCGGGATTGCTCGTGTCCGCCTGCGAGCAAGGTGCGGCGCTGCGGGTCGGAGAAGTCCACGCTCACGTTGTCGTTATGCTTGGCGTTGCCCAGGTGCTGAAACGTCTGGCCAGCATTGGTGGTGTGATACACACCGGAACTGTTGTAGATCCCACTCTCCCAAAACACATCCGCGTTCTTTGGATCGTAAACAATTTCTGAAGGACGGTTGATGATGACGTCAGAACCCGCGCCTTGTCCCAGCGAGGTCCACGTGGTGCCGCCATCGGTGGTTTGCCACAGTCCGCGTTTGGCGATGCCGGTGATAATTTTGTCCTGACCGGGGACGGCCGACAGCAAGCACATGTTCCCGCACTCCGATGGCATCTCGGCGAGGTTCGCGGTGACGTTCACCCACTGCGCCGAGAGCGGAGAAACGATACAGATGAAACTCAACGTCCAAGAAAATTGATGGTGCGCGGGCATGAAGCGGATGCTTGCCGCGAACGCGCAAAGCGTCAATTTTTCTTGCCTGATCTGCGCGGCTGTCTCTCCGCTCCACTGTGAACGCGATTCAGGAATGGACGTCTTGTTTGTGCTCGCGACGCAGGTGTTTGAGATGCCGGTAGCCCACGAGCTTGCGGCGCCTTTCATCCCAAAGCCGGAAGGTGAGTGACTTGAAGCTTGCGAAAAAAGTCACTGGCTTGACCTGCTGAAAAATCGGATCGGCCCGGTGACAGCGCTCGAGATTGTAATTCGGGATGCGCGAACTCAAATGGTGGATGTGATGGAACCCGATGTTCCCGGAGAACCACTGGAGAATTTTCGGGAGCTTGTAAAAGGAACTGCCTTGCAGCGCGGCGGCGGTGTAATCCCAGTCATCGCCACGCTCCCAGTAAACGCCTTCGAATTGATGCTGAACGTAGAAGAGCCACACGCCAGAGCTGCCGGCCACCATGAGGATGATCAGTTGAATGAGCAGGTAAGTCTTCACTCCAAACACCAGACTCAAAGCGACGGCCATCCCGAGAATGGCGAGATTCATGGCGTGAACTGAATGGCGTTCGCGCTTGCTGGCGTTCGACGATGGAATCCGCTGCCGGAAGAGAAACAGATAAAGCGGTGCGATCACGAAAAGGAGGAACGGATTGCGGGCCAGGCGGTAGGCGAACTTTTTCCATCGCGAGGCTTCCAGGTACTCCTGCACGGTGAGCGTCCAGATATCGCCGATGCCGCGCTTGTCGAGATGGCCGGAACTGGCGTGGTGAATATTGTGCTCCCAGCGCCAGTGATAATATGGAGTGAACGTGAGCACGCCGGCGATGAATCCAACCAGATCGTTTGCTGCCCGCGACTTGAAATAGGAGCCGTGTCCGCAGTCATGGAAAATGATGAAGATACGAACGACGAATGCTCCGGCGAGCATCGCTAGAGGGACGATCAGCCACCACGAAACGTTGCGGCTCAGGTA
>DATHEW010000435.1:0-6957 GCA_035318425.1 Candidatus Acidiferrum sp.
GCCGAATATTTTTCAAGACTTCAAAGTCGCGGCTGACCCGAATCAATCAAAAGAAAACTTATGAACTACACACCAGCCATCGGAGACCTGCTCGTCCGTCCCAAGTCCTTCATGTTTATTGATCACGTCGGCGTGGCGGTCGGATCGGACGCCGTCTTTCACAACGCGCCCGGCCAAGGCGAACGCGTCACGACAATGTCAGAATTTGCTGCCGGCCAACCGGTCAAAGTTCTTCGCACAGCCGCCGAACCCCGATCGGTTCTCGCGAGACTGTGGAACCGTCTTGCCAAACCAACTCGCTATCATGCTACGAACTCGAACTGCGAACACTCTGCTTACGCAGTAGTGGAAGGCCGCTCACGCAGTCCCCAGTTGGCGTTCATCGTTGGACTTTTGATCCTCACCGCGCTCGCCTTCATCTTCTGGCCGCGCCGCTAAAGGGGTTGCCACGTCCGTTCAGCTTTACCGCCGTGCCTTAACTGAGCATGGCGCATTGCGTTCGCAACTCCTTGCCGCCCCGTCTTTTCTTCCGGTAGCGTCTCCCCGTCCACAACGGACACATGTAAGTTATCGACTAAAACTTTTTACAAAAATCATTCTGCGTAGCTTCGGCTACGGGCCGCATCGAAAACCGCGAATTTTCCAGGCCGCACAGAAACCGACCGAGCACGCGCCCCATCGGGCGCGGCTTGGCGTGTCTTCTGTGCAAGGCGCTTCGCGGTGCCTCGATGCGGGGCGCGTTAGGTTCGCGCCCCTTCTGTTGAAAGAATTTCCCGTGGTTCGCAGCTCGCGAGCGAACGCACGTGAGTTCACGCTACGAACACCTCAATAAAGAAGAATTGCTTCGCCTGCTCGAAGCGCGGGAACAGCGCGACAAGACGCGCTTTGGCCTCGTGTGGGAAGCCAACGAGATCGAACGTGACAAGGCGCTCAACAATGATTTCGTGGCGCTGGATTTAGATGCAAAGTTGAGTGTCCCGCCCACGCCGCCGCCGGGCGGTTGGCGCAATCTCATCATCCAGGGCGACAACTACGACGCGTTGCGCTATCTCCGCATGACTTTTGCCGGGCAAGTGAAGTGCATCCTCATTGACCCGCCCTACAACACGGGCAAAAAGGATTTCGTCTATAACGACAGCTTCGTGGACGAGAAAAATTCGTGGCGCTTCTCGACATGGATCGAATTCCTCTACCAGCGTTTGGTGATCGCCCGAGATCTTCTCACCGAAGATGGCGTGTTGCTTTGCTGCATCAATGATGAGAACCGCGCAAAGCTTGAAATGTTGTTGGACAAGGTGATGCCGAAGCGACGGATTGGAAGCTTCGTCTGGCGTACGAAGGACTCTGCAAACGACGCGGGTGGTAACATGAGCCAGGTCCACGAGCATGTGCTCGTTTACGCAAAATCTGCTTTTGCATTCAAAGGGAAGACGCTGACGTTGGACGATTACCGCAATCCGGACAACGATCCGCGCGGCGATTGGACACCGCAGCCACTGACGAAGGCTGCCACTCTAAACTCCCGCGAGAACACCTACTATCCGGTTCAAAACCCGACAACTGGCTACTGGTATCCTTGCGATCCAGATCGAGTTTGGGCTTACGCAACGGAGCAAAAACTCAAACCAGACCAGAAACTTCGTTCTGAGACGATGGAGGAATTGATTCGCCGGAAAGAAATATATTTCCCGCCATGCAGTCCGCTGGATGTAATGAAGTTTGAAACCAAGGAAGCGTTGCTGAAGGCGATACGTTCCGGCAAAGGCCCGATTCTCCCGAAAAAGAAGAAGCCGTTATTGCGTGAAGACCTGCCAGACTTGGACTTTTGGGTTGGGAAGCCAATCGCTACTGGCCGCCCGTCCAAAAAAGATTTCCTGAAAAATAAAGACAAGATGGTTGCCCCGGTTAGCAGTTGGATCGCGGGCGAAAAGGAAATTGTTGATACATTTTACGACGACGAAGCGGAGCAAATGGAGTTGTTACGTTCGGCTCGTGGCGGGGAGGGCGGCGACGCTATCGTGAGCATATTGGGGAAAAAAGCTTTCGACCATCCGAAGCCGCCGTCACTCATTCGCGCGCTTGTTGAGCAAGCCAGTGGACCGAACGACCTCGTTCTCGATTTCTTCGCTGGTTCAGGGACGACCGCACAGGCCGTGTTGGAGGCAAACCAAGCGGACCGAGAGGAAGGCCAGCGGCGCTTTATTCTTGTCTCAAGCACCGAAGCAACGACCGACGAGCCAAACAAAAATGTCTGTCGAAACATCTGCGCCGCCCGAGTTGGCAATGTGATTAACGGCTACGGAAATGCGCCGGGCTTAGGAGGTGATTTTGCGTATCTGTTGGCGTGCAGGATTCCGACGGGCGAACTGTTGGAAATCCAACACAGCCAAGTCTGGGTAGCTCTTCAACTTGCGAAGCTTGAAAGTGTGACGCCATACGAGGATGCGCTGTTCCTATGGGCTGGAGACGAGGAATCGGCCATCTGCTACGTGCCTCGCTTCAGCCGCGAGATCGTTACCGCGCTCCGGCGCAAAGTGAAGTCATCCGCCGAGGTGGCGGTTTATTCCTGGCAGCCGCAGACATTGCGCCAGCACATCCGCGAGACGCACGTCACTCATTTCGCCGTCTCGGAAACACTCACCCGTTGGTTTGGCCTCAACCTCACGCTTACCCCCGCATGAGCCGCACGACGCCCAAGCTATTTCAGGACGCCGCGATGCAAAGCGGTCTGGCAATCTTTGCCGAGTGCAAGCGTCTACTGGACGCCACACCAGACGACGCCACCAGTCGGGCAGCCACCGTCTCACAGCACGGCATGTTGCTGCTTGAAGCTCCCACCGGCGCCGGCAAGACCTTGATTGCTGGCCATCTCATCGAAAAGTTTTCCGCCAATGAAGGCGTAGTATGGTTTTGGTTCGCGCCTTTTAAGGGAGTGACAGGTCAAACCGCTTCCGCGCTCCGCGCCGAACTGCCAGGGCTGCGTTTGCGGGAGCTTTCCGAGGATCGGCAGGCGGCGGACAGCCGCACGGGCGATGTGTTTGTGACGACGTGGCAGACAGTGGCCACAAAGGCCAAGGACAATCGCAACGTGCATAGGCCCGGCGAGATGGACCTGACGGTTGAAGAATTGGTGGCCGGTTTGCGTGACAAAAAACTCCGGGTTGGTGTCGTGGTGGATGAAGCACATCACGGCTTTTTCGGTGCAGGGACTGAAACCCAGGCGATGAAGTTTTTCCGCGAAGTCCTGCGCCCGGAATACACGGTGCTCGTCACCGCCACGCCTGATGACGCGGACATTGCACGCTTCCAGCAATCGCTCGGCAAAGCGCGCTTGAACCGCATCACAATCAGCCGCCACGAGCCAGTAGCCGAGGGCTTGATCAAAGAAGGCGTTAAATGTGTGGCCTACTTCGCGCCGCCGGGACAGGAAGCGCTGGTCGATTATGAAGACGTGGCCCTGCGTGATGGCGTGGCACTGCATAACAAGATCAAGGACGAGTTGAAGAAGCTGCGGGTGCCACTTACGCCGCTGTTGCTTGTGCAAGTAGATTCTAAGGACAAGAGCGCCGAGAACGCCAAGGAGAGGCTAAAGGCCCTGGGTTTTAATGAGGCACAAATCGCGGTCCACACCGCTGAGGAACCTGACAGCGGATTATTGGCGCTGGCGAACGACGAAACGCGCGAAGTGCTGGTTTTCAAAATGGCCGTGGCACTTGGTTTTGATGCGCCGCGGGCTTTCACGCTCGTCTCAATGCGGGCCGCCCGCGATGAAGATTTCGGCGTCCAGCTTGTCGGGCGTATTCTTCGTGTGCATCGCCGTCTGCAAAGTCGTGCTTACGCCAAGACGCTGCCCGCCGCGTTACGCTACGGTTACGTGCTGCTTGCTGACGCGGAAGCGCAAACCGGCCTCGATCTCGCCGGCCAGCGCATCAACAAGTTGCAAACCGAATACGCAAAGGTAAGTCCGACCACGGCGATTGTGCAGATGGGTGGGCAAGCTCATGTGCAGGTGCTCGGGTCGGACGGCCAGTTGCGCCTCTTGCCGGTGACACTGCCGCCGGGCTTTCCGCTGCCCGCGCCGGAAACAGTGGTCACAGGCGAAGTTCACGGCCAACCGGGCTGCGATTTTTCCGGTTTCACTCTGGAACTGTTGACCGGTGGCTACACACCTTTGGATTTGATTTCCGAGGAGGCGAAGCCGAAGTCGTCGGCTGCGGCCACACCGGGCAACCGCACCGCACGTGGTTGGAGCTACCCTTTGCGTGGAGATGTTCCGGGACGATTCAAGACGCAGGTGATTTCACCGGACAATGACGTAACGGAGGACGAATGCGCGCAGAAGTTCATCGTGTCTTCACAGGAGATTCTTCGCGCGTTGGTAGCGAAGGTGAAAGTGGAGAAGCGGACGCTGGAATTGTTCACGCACCAAATCGAACTGGAATTCACCAATGCCGCGATGGACCCGGAACAGGCGGCACGCATCGCTTACAAAGTGCTGACGAAGAACGAGTCCTTTGATGCACGCGAACTGCGCCGCGCGTTGCTGAAGAAATTAAAAGCCACGTTGAGTGAGTTGGCGATGGACGAAGCCGGAAACGACAAGCAAGTCGCCCACATGCTCAATGTGATTCTGTGCGCGCGCCCTGACCTTTTGGTTCAGGCGCAAAAAGGCGCGCTCGCAAAGCATTTTGAAGTCACCGAAACCGAAGAGGGTTTGCCGTCCGCTTTGGAGAACGAATCACCACTCCCGGCATCGCGCCTTAATGTTTACAAGATCATGCCGCCCGGCTTGAACACCTGGGAAAAGCCGTTCGCTGAATTGCTTGATCGCGACACACAAAAAGTTGTCCGTTGGTGGCATCGAAACGAGCCACACAAACCGTGGAGCGTGCAGGTCGTTCTGGACAGCGGCAAAGGATTCTTCCCCGATTTTGTCATTGGTATCGAGGGTCGGAATACGGAAGACGGCGGCTTGCTGGCAGACCCTAAGTTTGCTTTTGAGATCACAGAGCAACAGCCGAAGACTTACGCCGAGCACCCGATTTACGGCCGTGTGTTGATTCTCAGCCTGCAAGGTGGCGCGCAGTGGATGACGGTGCGCTACGATGACCAACGGCAAAAAGCTATTCTCGACGGCGAGTTCCGCCTGAGCGACGCAGCAGGGTATTGACCGTCAATTCCCTGTCGGCTCGGCCACTATATCACGCGGGTCGATTCGACGTTTGATACACTCCAACGAAATTGCATCAAACAGATGCTTTTTCAGCTTCCCGCTTAGCAGCGATTCCCATGCGGCCCGCATGTCCTCGGCAGAAGCTTCTTCGTCAAACTGAACGTTTAGGTCGCTGGGAACGGGATCAGTTGCGTCAGGTTCGATAATCAACAAAAGCATGGTTTACCTCCTCAATCGAATTCAGTCCCAACCTTGCCGGAGTGCCAGGCGTCGGAGTCGGCGCAATCGCGCCTGCTCGCTGGCGATTCTCGCTTCATAGAACGCGCGCATGGCCGCAACGTCGGCTTCATCCGCAATCAGGAAGAATCCACGATGCCACGAAGCGATGAACACGTCACCTTCTCGCGTCTGCTTGAGAACGCTCGTTTGAAAAACATTCTTCGACATTGGAAGTCTTCGCGCCCGCAGGTGTGCGCGGAGTCTGGGCCAGGGCACCGCGCTTTCACGTCCGACGGCGTTCGCAAGCAGGAACTCCAAAGTGACACGCATGGCGTCGCCGGCTGGCAGTGTTGCAACCGCTTCGCGGGCTGCATCGATGAAGGGCATGTCCAAATCGTGTCACGACCGTCTTTCAGCGCAAGCCGATTCGCTGCCGCGCAAACTCCAAATACACTTCATCAATTTCGAAACCGGTGAATTGAGCAATCCCACATTCCAGCGCAGCTTCAGCCGCTGTTCCAATTCCCAAAAAAGGTTCCATGGCCTTTGTCGTATCCTTCACCCCATGAATCTGAAAACACCTCGTAGCGAGGCCGACCGGGAACGTCGCCGGGTGCGGCCGTTCGCCGTCACGAGACGTGATTGTTTTATATGGCACGAACCACGTGTTCCCTCGGCATCGTAGATCCTTCCCTTTCGTGTGCGACCATCGCGCGATATTTGATTTATCGGCGTAGGGAACCCCCACGGCCAGCCGGTTGATTCGAACGTTGCCGCTGTGCGTGAAATGAAACACATACTCGTGACAGTCATTGACGAACCGGTGCGAACTGATCGGCTTGAAGTGACCCACCGAGAATTGCTCTTCACCCCTGGGCTCTACGGTAATTGCCTTGATCCAGTGAAACGTGTTCTGCAGCACCAAATGTTTCGAGACTTCGAGAGCCAGTTGAAACGGCAGCAACGGATTGGAGGGTGATGAGCCAATGTTGAGGAACAACGCACCATCATCTGCGATCACCCGCCGGAGCTGCTTAATCCACGTCCCACACCACGCGAGGTATTCTTCCCGTGATTGGTCATCCGCGAACTTGGTGTATTTGATTCCGAGATTATACGGCGGTGACGTTACCACCACGTCCACGCTTTTCGGGTCCATCGCCGCCATGCCGCGCACGCAGTCGGAGTGATTGAGTTTGAAGCCATTCGTAGCACGTACCGTTGTGTACATGCCTCCCCTTCGTACGCCGATTTTTCAATAGTACAAGGCCAAAAAGCGACTACTTTAGGATGCGCCCACATTGCTGTTCGCTTCGCGATGCTGACCTGAATTGGCGTTCGGAACTGTTAGCCCTGAGCGCGGGCAGCGCGTTCGAAAGCGTTGCTTCCTCAATCCTGGTAATCGAGTTTCGAGATTGCCGCCTCGTTACTTTCCCTCTGTCGATTCGGGCTTATAGGGGCCTGGAAGCAGTCCGTGATTTTTCGTGTAGAAGAGCGCCATGTTTGCCGGCCTGCATGCATCATGCGCCCGGTCAGTGCCTGAGTTGATGGCTTGGACTATCGCG
>DATHEW010000436.1:0-3148 GCA_035318425.1 Candidatus Acidiferrum sp.
GGTTTCGATCCGCTGGCGGAAGGCATCTTCGTCAACAGTCTCCGGGTGAAGAATGCCGCCGGCATGCTCGTGAGCACTGGAAACGTTTCCGAGTATTACGTGCTCGACGACCAAAGCAGTGACACCGCCAGCCAGAAAAAAGTCCTGCACATTCCAGTCTCGGGACTACAGCCTGGCTATTCGGTTGAACTCATCACCACGCGCGAATACTCCGGGCGCAGCGAGGAATTCCCGTTTCTTCAGACTGTTCTTTCGCGTGGCATTCCCGTTCGCGAAACCGTTCTTTTCCTGCGTGGTGATACCGGCGCGGTTCGTTTCGCGAGCTCACCGACGATCGAGCCGCGTGCGCTCGCCGGCGGGCTTTTTTGGCGATTGCAGGAGCCATTGGTATATCGATGGGAACCACTTCAGCCCATTCTGGAGGACTATTTGCCCACCGTGTGGGTCGCAGATAAATCAACCCTCTGGCCTGACCTGGCGACTAATTATTTGGCTGGCATCCGTGACCGAACGGGCCTGCCGGCAACCGAGCGCGAATGGGCGCGATCGCGTTCCAAGTCTTGCACGAACGCGGAGCAGAAGATCGCGGCGGTGGGACAGTACGTGCAAACGAACTACACGTACAAAGCGATCGAGTTCGGCCGCCGCGCCCGGGTTCCGACTCGCCTCACGGACACGGTTCGAAATCGCTACGGCGACTGCAAGGATCACGCGCTGCTCGCGCAGCAGTTGTTGATCGAGGCAGGACTTCGGGCCTCACTCGCGTTGGTAAACACGCGATCATTGATTCGCCAGGAGTTGCCTTCACTCGATCAATTCAATCACATGATCGTGTTCGTCCCTGGCGACGATGGAGGGTTCCTGGATTGCACCGACAAGAGCCAGAAACTCGGCGGCGTTCCGCTCGGGCTGGCTGGCTGTGACGCACTCGTGCTCGATGAGAAACTCACTCGCTTCGTGCGCATTCCGGAATACGAGCGAACTGCGAGCCGCGTTGAAGCGGCGCGCATCGTTGGCATCACCAATCAAACCGACGCGGCGGTGAGTGAAACGCTCACTTTTCATGGCGTGTCCTGCGCATACCTGCGGAGTTACCTGGCCAATGTGCCGGCCTCGGCGCGGCGTTCGTACGTGGTGGGATTGCTTGGGCCGAACGCCGAATTGAACGAGCTCGTGATCGAGCATCTGGAAGAACCAGGACTGCCGCTTGTCTTGCGGCTGGGCTACACCCTGAAGAACCAGTTTCACAGCATTGGGCGCGAACTCGTTGGAACGTTGCCCGTGGCGATGGAACAGCAGTATCTCGCCGCCGGCTCAGTAGAGAATCGGTTGACTCCGTTTCAGTTTCCGTCACCGCTGGCATTCGAGAGCACCACGGTCTTGAACGTGCCAGCCGGGTTGCGCGCGAAGTTTGCCCCGAGGGACGATGTGAAAAATCGTTTCTTGTCGTGCGGCTTCGATGGCGAGCAGCAAGCGGGCTCCTTCACTTCGCGTTTTCGCGTCTTCCGCGCCGGCGGCCGGCATGGCGCTGCGGAATATCCCGAGTTCTGCGCCTCCATGAATCGCACCCTGGCCATGCTCACGCAGAAGCTCGTGCTCGAACCGTTGCCGAAGTGACTGTCTTGTTTCGGGGGGCGCGATAGAATCATCAAATCACTCCCGCCAGCCATTGCAGGACATGCTTCGTCCCGTCGAGCCACCAGACGAGCGCATTGAGCACGCTCACTCGGGCGGTCAACAGTGGCACACCGATCAGCGGCACCACGAGGTTGCCAATCCAAATCACGACGCCTGAAAACACATAGCCCTGGTCGGTGATGTCGGTCTGGCGTGTTTTCAGGACGTGCCAGGTCAGCGTGATGTGAAACCCATACGCGGCGCCAATGAAGAAATGAAACCACGGCAGATACCGCGTCCAATTCCAGATCAGGTGACCGAGGATAAAGAAGAGAATGACGAACACGACGTAGAGCGGAAAGAAGTACGGCGCGAGCGCGATGAGGAAGTTGGATCTGGTGATGACCACATGTCCGCCTTTGCCCGTCACCTTGAACTTCTTCACGCGTCCTCCGAACAACCACGTCCAGATCGCGTGCGTGAGTTCGTGACCGAAGACGTAAAGGAGCATCGGCTTGGGCAGCAGCAGAAAGATCGCGAGCCAGCACCCCGCGCCGCCCACGAGAGCGACCCAGAACGTCTGGGCGTTCCCGGCTGCGCTCAGAACGCGGCTCAATGCCGATGCGGCGCCGAGGCAGACGGGCAACAGTAAAATTCCAATGACGAGCTTCAGCCATTTCGGCATGGCGCGCATTGTTCGGATGAAGGGCGTGTTGTCATTCGTTTTCGGTGCTCGCTCGACAACATTTGCGCCGCGCTTCTAAAATCCACGCGAATGACTGAGTCCGAAGCTTTGCAGATTTTTCGAGACACGGGCGCGTTACTCGAAGGGCACTTCGTGCTGCGCAGCGGGTTGCGCAGCCGCCAATATTTTCAATGCGCACTCGCACTCCAGGACATGCCGACAGTGGAAAAACTGGGCGCTCACATCGCGGTACGGGCGCGGCATCTTCAGCCGCGTACCGTGATGGCACCCGCGATGGGTGGTCTTGTCATCGGCCAGGAAGTGGCGCGGCAACTCGGCATTCGCTTCATCTTTGCGGAGAAGGAAGAGGGCAAGCTGGTGATGCGGCGCGGATTCAAGATTGCGCACGGGGAGAAAGTTTTGATCGTTGAGGATGTGGTGACAAAAGGCGGGCGCGTTCAGGAAACGATTGAGATCGTGCGTGCCAACGGCGGCGAAGTCGTTGGTGTCGCCATGGTGATTGATCGAACGAGCAGCATAGTGAATCTCGGCGTGCCGACATTCAGCGTGCTGAAGTTGATTGTGGAGACATTCGAGGCGGACAAGCTCCCGGCCGATCTTGCGGCCTTACCTGTCAGCAAACCCGGCAGCAAATAGTCTGTGAACCTCCCGCGAGACAGTTACGAACTCACGGACGACAAATCGCGTCTCGATCTCGACACGATTTGCGCGCTGCTGAACGCCACCTATTGGGCCAATGACCGCACACGCGAGGTGATCCAAAAGTCGATCGACCACTCGGTCTGCTTCGGCGTGTTCCGTCAGGGGAAACAAATCGCGTTCGGG
>DATHEW010000437.1:0-7812 GCA_035318425.1 Candidatus Acidiferrum sp.
TCTCCTCGTGTTTTCACAACTTTGGTCATCTTTGCTTTCATACACTTTTCCCTGGCTCCGCAGTCACAATAATGGCGCGCGATGAGGATGCACCAGCCGTTGTTTGCGAATTTCTGGGGTGTTCATTGCCTGAATCGGTGAAAAGGTTTCAGGAAGGTTTGTCGCAGAATCGTAACAGCGATGACCTTTGCGTGTCACACACGCGCATTATTTGTGTGAGCGTTGAAAGCAACCTCACATTTCGAAGAGCGGCTCGAACACGACTTGCAGCTTATCCGTTCGAAGGTGCTCGAAATGTCGCAGCTCGCCGAGCGCGCGCTGAGTGACGCGCTGAAAGCATTCCTCGATCGCAATCTCACGGTCGCCTACTCGGTCATCCTTCGCGATCAGTACATCGACGAGAAGGAGAAGGAGATCGATCGTCTTTGCCTTGAGTTTCTCGTGCGGCAGCAGCCGGTGGCCGGGCATCTGCGCTTCGTTTACTCGACCATCAAGATCAATCTCGAGCTGGAGCGCATTGGCGATTACGCCGAGAGCATCGCGCGCCAAGTCCTGAAACTGAATGCGCTCACGCAACCGCCGACCGAGAATTTTGTCCAACTGGCAAACACGTCCGTGACAATGCTGCGCAACGCGATCGAAGCGTTTGTGGAACAGAGTCCCGAGCTCGCACTTGCCGCCATGGCGTCCGAAGAAAAGACCGATGCGCTGCGCCGCGAGATCGACGCAGACATCATGCGATTGCGCCAGGAGAACAAAATCCCGCTGGAAGCGCTCACGCCATTGATGACCATCTCGCGCCGCTTCGAACGCGTGGCGGATCAGGCGAAAAATATTTGCGAGGAAGTGCTCTACGTCTGCACCGGCGAGAACATCCGGCACAAGGGCACCGAGGTATTTCGCGTCTTGTTCGTCGATGACACGAACTCGTGTCTCAGCCAGATGGCGGAGACGGTTGCGCAATCGCTCGACACGCAGAACTTCGTTTTCAGCAGCGCGGGCGTGGTTGCGCGCTCAGTGGATTGGCGCACGGTGGAATTCCTGAACGAGAAGGGATTCGACATATCCCGTCACGCAGCGAAGGGCCTGGAGCGCATCCCAAACCTCGACCATTACCACGTGATCATTGCGCTTTCGAAGGACGCGAAAAAAGTTTTTCCACCCATGCCGACCAAAACAGTGGGGCTCGACTGGAACATCACCGATCCATCCACCCAGCCCGGCTCCCTGGCCGACGTGCGTGCGGCTTACGAAGAAGCATTTCAGTTCCTCAGCATGCATGTGAGGGAACTCGTGCAGGCATTTGTCGGCGACAACAAAAAATCATGAAAACCAAATTCATCCTCACTTCACTCACACTCGCGGCGGCGGTGGCGTTCACCGGTTGCGGCAAAAAAGGCGACGGCAACGCGGAAGGATCTGCCAAGGCCACCTCAATTCAAAACATCGGTTCCGACACGATGGTGAATCTCGCCCAGGCGTGGGCCGAGGCTTACCACAAAGTCGATCCGACGGTTTCGGTCGAGGTATCGGGCGGCGGTTCCGGCATTGGCGTCGCGGCGCTCATCAATGGCACCGCGGAAATCGCGAACTCCAGCCGCGCGTTGGAACCCGAAGAAATTGAAAAGGCCAAGGCCAAGCACGGCCACGACCCGAAAGAGTATCTGGTCGGTTACGATGCGCTTGCGATCTACGTCCACCCGAGCAATCCCATTACCGAAATCTCGGTCGAGGAATTGAGCGAGATTTACCGCGAAGGCGGGAAGATCGACAAGTGGTCGCAGGTCGGCGCGACCCTTCCCGGCGGTGATGAAATCATCCGGGTCAGCCGCCAGAATAATTCCGGCACCTACCACTACTTCCGCGAAACCGTGGTCGGCAAAAAAGCGGACTTCAAACTCGGTTCGCGCGACATGAACGGCTCGAAGGACGTCGTGGAATTGGTTTCCCGCACTCCCAACGCCATCGGTTACAGCGGGCTCGGCTACAGGACGGACAAGGTCAAAGTCCTCAAAGTTTCCAAGAAGAAGGGCGACAAAGGCGTTGAGCCGAGCATCCCCACGACCTGGGACAAGACCTACCCGATTTCGCGCCCGATGTTCATGTACACGCCAGGACAACCGCCGGCTCACGTGCAAAAGTACTTGGATTGGCTCCTGACGGCGGACGGCCAGAAGATCGTCGAGGAAAGCGGATACGTTCCCTTGCCGAAGAAGTAATTCACTTGAAACCGCGGCGAACAGCCAGTCACCGCGGCTTCGTCAACCTCGCCGATTGTTACAATGCCTGTGATCGAGATAGAGAAGCCTCTCGCGCCAGCGCCAACTCCCGCTGCCATTGTCGCGCCGAAAGCCAGGCGCAGCCAGCGCAGTGGTGCCGCGGTGTTCGGCGAGAAATGCATCGAGGCGCTCATTCGATTGTGTGGCATCAGCGCGATCATTTTCGTCTTCGCCATTTTCTTTTTCGTCTTCCGCGAAGGCGCGCCCATCGTAAGCAAGCTCGACCTCGGCAAGTTTCTGTTCACGACCACATGGTATCCCACGTCGCTCGGAGTGCCGCGCTATGGCGTGGGCGCGCTGATCGTCGGCACGTTCAGCGTCACAGTTTTGGCAATGGCGATCGCGGTGCCGTTCGGACTCGGCGCCGCGATCTTCGTCTCCGAGTTTTGCAGCAAGAAAACCAAGGAGGCTTTGAAGATCACGATCGAATTGCTTGCTGCGATTCCGAGCGTCGTCTGGGGCTTTATCGGCCTGACCGTGATGAACGTCGTCATCCAAAAGGTGTTCAACGTGCAGGTCGGCTTGAACGTGTTGAACGCCGCCCTGCTGCTGGCGCTGATGAGTGTCCCGATCATGGTGAGCATTGGCGAGGATGCGCTTAAAGCCGTGCCCGATTCTTATCGCGAAGCGGGCATCGCTCTCGGATGCACGCGCTGGCAGCTCATTTGGCGTGTGCTCGTTCCCGCCGCGAAGAATGGTCTGCTCGCAGCCGTGTTGCTCGGCGTGGGCCGCGCCGTCGGTGAAACGATGGCGGTGCTTATGGCCACGGGCCACTCCGTCAACATTCCTCACAGCATCTTTGATTCGGTTCGGACGCTCACAGCCACGATCGCCGCCGAACTCGGCGAAACCGCGGAGGGTTCCGACCACTACCGCGTGCTGTTCCTGATCGGAATTCTCCTCTTCACCATCACGTTCATCGTGAATCTCACCGCCGATCTCATCGTGAAGGGCATTCGCAAGAAGTAATGACATGAGCACCCCACGCGCTAACACCATGTTCGTCGAAACGCCTTTCGTGCGAAAGAAACACCGCCGCGAAATTCTCGCGAAGTGCGTCTTCGGCGCAATGGCATTGGCGATGGTTATCCCGTTGGTGCTTATCATCGGCTATCTAGTCTTCAAGGCCGCGCCGCTGCTCTCATGGGATTTCCTGACTTCCAACCCGACGAACGGCATGAGGAAAGGCGGCATCTGGAGCGCGTTGCTGGGCACGATTTATCTCGTCGTCATCTCGCTCTGCATCTCGGCACCCATCGGTGTTCTCGCCGCCGTTTATCTCAACGAGTACGCGAGGGAAAACTGGTTCACACGCATCGTGAATCTCGCCGTCGTCAATCTCGCGGGCGTCCCGTCCATTGTTCACGCGCTGTTCGGACTCGGCGCGTTCGTTCTGTTCGCGGGGATGGGTCGCTCGATTCTCGCGGCCTCGCTCACGCTGGCCATCATGACCATGCCCGTGATCATCGCCTCCACTCGTGAAGCGCTGGCTTCGGTGCCGGTGAGTTTCCGCGAAGCCTGCTGGAACGTTGGCGCATCAAGGTGGCAAACCATCAAGGCCGTCGTCCTGCCGAATTCGATCAGCGGAATTCTAACTGGCGTCATCCTTCAGGTTTCGCGCACAGCGGGAGAAACAGCGCCGATCATGTTCACCGGCGCCGTTTTCTACCGAAATATCGCGGAGGGCAACCTGTTCGCTTACGGCATCAAGGATCAGTGCATGGCTTTGTCGATGCACCTTTACACCGTCACCACTCAGGTCACGAACGCGCCGGACGCGCTTCCCTACGCCATCGCCGTCGTCTTGCTCGGCACAGTGTTGCTCGTGAATGCGACCGCGATCGTGTTCCGCGTCTATCTTCGCTCACGTAAGAAATGGTAACTCACACGATGCACGCCATCCCTAAAGCCAAGGTTCAAGTCGATAACCTCCGCACCTTCTACGGCGCGAAGGAGGTTCATCACGGCATCTCTTTCCACATCGAGAGGAATGAAATCTTTGCGATCATCGGCCCGGCGCAGTCGGGCAAGACCACACTGCTGCGCGCGATTAATCGAACCTTCGAATTCACCGCTGGCACGCGGATGACCGGCACGATCAATGTCGATGGTGAGGACGTGAAGAAGGTCCGTGACGTTTACGGACTGCGCCGAAAGATCGGCATGGTCGCGCCGCTCCCGGTAGGGCTGCCGCTCACGATTTACGACAATGTCGCCTTCGCCCCGCGTTCTTCAGGCGTTACCGAGAAATCCTTCCTCGATGCCCACGTCGAAAAATGTCTGCGCCAGGCGGCGCTCTGGGACGAAGTGAAAGATCGTCTCGATTCCCTGGGGACGAAGCTCAGCGGCGGCCAACAGCAACGGCTCACGATCGCGCGCGCGCTTTCGCACGAGCCGGAGATTCTTTGCCTCGATGAATTCAGCATCGCCATCGATCCGGTGACCACGATGCGCATCGAGGACGTGCTGAAGGAACTCAAGAAGGAGATGACGATCATCCTCGTGACGAACCTCGTGCAGCAGGCGCGCCGCCTCGCCGCCCGCACGATGTTCTTGTGGAACGGAGATATCATCGAGCTCGACACCAACGAAGTCATGTTCAGCGAAGGGACGAAAGACCAGCGGACCCGCGATTACGTGAACGGAATTTTCGGATGAATGCCGCTGCGACAAATACCGCAACGCCGACCTCGGTGGCCGACTTGGACCAGCAGTGCGCAATTATCACGCGCGACCTCTGTCTCTGGTACGTCAAGTTTCAGGCGCTCATGAACGTGAGCACGGACATCAAGCGCGGCATCATCACGTCGCTGATCGGTCCGAGCGGTTGCGGCAAGACGACGCTGTTGCGCTGCTTCAATCGCGTGAACGAGCGCTACGGCTACGTGACGACGAAAGGGTTGATCGAGCTTCACGGGAAAAACATTTACGACGAAGACGTCTCGCTGATCGAGCTGCGCAAATCCGTGGGCATGGTTTTCCAACGGCCGAATCCGCTGCCCATTTCTGTTTACGAGAACGTGGTGTTCGGCCTGCGCATTCACAGTCCGGCGAGCGCGTTGAGCAAAGCGACGCTGGACGACGCCGTGGAGAAAGCGCTGACGGAGACCGGTTTGTGGAAGGACTTGAAGGATCGCCTCGATCAAAAAGCCATCACGCTTCAACTTGAGCAGCAGCAAAAACTCTGCATTGCGCGGTTGTTGCCGCTGAAGCCGGAGATCATTCTCATGGACGAGCCATGCTCCGCGCTGGACGTGGAAGGCACGCGCGCGATCGAGGAATTGATGTTCGAGCTCAAGGGCCGCTACACCATCGTCATCGTCACGCACAACATGGCGCAGGCGCGGCGTGCGAGCGACGAGTGCATCTTCATGCTCATGGGCGAATTGGTGGAGCACGGCCGCACGACGGACATTTTTCTCAGTCCCAAAAATCCAAAGACGGCGGAATACATTGAAGGCCGTTATGGCTGATTTGGTTTGCGCCTGCTATCAGTGGGCCGGCAAGGAAGCGCACACATGAAAGAAAAAATCCTGGTGGTCGATGACGAGCCGGATGCCCTCGATCTGATTCAATTCAATCTCAAGGCCGCCGGCTATGACGTTGTTACCGCTGACGACGGTACTGAAGCGCTGAAGAAAGCCCGCACGACACAGCCTGCTTTGGTGGTGCTTGATGTGATGTTGCCGGAGGTGGACGGACTCGAGGTCTGCAAGACGCTCCGCCGCGAACCGGCCACGGCATCGATTCCGATCATCATGCTCACGGCGAAAGCAGCTGAGATCGATCGCGTGCTCGGCCTGGAGTTGGGCGCGGATGATTATCTCACCAAACCTTTCAGCCCGCGCGAGCTGGTCTTGCGCGTGAAGGCTCTTCTGCGCCGCCGCACGCCCACAGAGCCGCACCAGGACCAGATCAATCTTGGCGATCTCGTGATCGACATTCCGCGTCACGAGGTGCTGGTGGATGGCCAGTCCATTCAGCTCACCGCGACGGAGTTCAAGCTGTTGACCGTGCTCGTCGAGCGTCGGGGTCGCGTGCAATCGCGCGATGCTTTGCTCCGTGACGTTTGGGAATACGACAGCCTCATCGACACGCGCACCGTCGATACGCACATGCGTCGTCTGCGCGACAAGCTCGGGAGCGCCGCGCGCTATCTCGACACTGTCCGCGGCGTCGGCTACCGGTTCGTGGACAAATGAGCGTGCCGCCGCTCTCCGGCTTCAGCATGCTCGAACACCATGTGGACCGCGGTTCTCATCACGCTCACGCTTGCGCTCGGCATCGCACTGATAATTTCCGCGTTCAGGCGTCGCGTGTTGGAATCGCAGCTTGACGTCCTGCGCCGTGAAAAGGATTCCGCCGCCGCGGATCAACGCGCCATCGGCGACCAGGCACGCGCGGAACGCCAAACTCTCTTCAATAGCATGGTCGAAGGCGTGGCGTTGCTCGACGCCACCGGCCGTATTCAGTTGGTCAACCGCTCACTGGAGAAACAGTTCGAGCTGACGGTGGACGTGCGCGGCCAGACGTTGATGGAAGCATTTCGTCGCCCGGAGCTCGCGCAATTGCTGCAACGGCTCGCGTCGGATCGCAGCGTGTTGAGCATCGAGATCGAAGTGCTGGCGCGTGAGCCGCGCTGGTTCGAGGTGAATGCCGCCACGGTCTTTGATCGCCAGGCACAGCCGCAGGGAGCGATCCTCGTCTTTCACGACCTGACGCGCATTCGGCAGCTGGAAAACACGCGGCGCGAATTCGTGGCAAACGTCAGCCATGAACTTCGGACACCGCTGTCGCTCATCAAAGGCTACGTCGAAACATTGCTCGACGGCGGTGCCAGGGAGGATCCTGAACTCACAACGAAGTTTCTTCGCACGATCGAGCGCCATTCAAATCGGCTGACGAATCTCATCGAAGATCTGCTGACGATCTCGCGGTTGGAGTCGGGACAGATCACGTTGCAACTGCGCGCCGTGCCGTTGCGCTCGTTTGTGGAACATTTGCTTTCCGATCTGCACGCGCGGGCGACCGAGCGCGGTGTCACGATCGAGAACCAGCTTGCGCCCGAACTTCAGGGGCGCGCCGATCCCGATCGATTGGAGCAAGTGCTCGTGAACCTGCTAGACAACGCCATCAAGTACGGCCGCGCGGGTGGGCGCGTGGAAGTGCGCGGGCGGGCGCTGGCCGAACAGGTCGAGCTGTGTGTGGCGGATGACGGCCCCGGCATTCCTGCGGAAGCGAAGGAACGAATCTTTGAGCGGTTCTATCGAGTGGACCGTGCGCGCTCCCGTGAGACCGGTGGAACTGGCCTCGGGCTCGCGATCGTGAAGCACATTGTGCAATCGCACGGCGGCAAGGTGTGGGTGGAGAGCGAGCCATGCAAAGGAACATTGTTCTATCTCACATTGCCCCATGTGAATGGCGCGCCCGCGCCGTGAGCAGACGTTCGTCACTCACCGCATTCTTAAAAATAACTGCCCTCCGCTTGTTGCGCGACCCGCTAGGAAAAGCCACAATCGGGCAAAATCCGACT
>DATHEW010000438.1:0-3072 GCA_035318425.1 Candidatus Acidiferrum sp.
ATCGCGGCGTTCTTCCCGAGGCGTCGCTGCGCAGCATGGAAGAACAGCTTTCCGGCGCCTGCACGCTGGAAATCGCGGCCTTCGACGAGTTCACAAAATTGCTCGGACAACCAAATGCCACCGAGGCTTACGACCATGTCATCTTCGATACGGCACCGACGGGGCACACGTTGCGCCTGCTATCGCTGCCGTCCGCGTGGACAGGGTTTTTCGCAAAGAATACGAGCGGCAATTCCTGCCTCGGCCCGCTCGCTGGTCTCCAGCAACAACGGGAAATGTATGAGCGCTCGGTCGCCAGCCTTGCCGATGGGGCGCAAACCACGCTCGTGCTCGTGAGCCGCGCTCAACGCGGCGCACTCCGCGAAGCTCAGCGCACGAGCAAAGAATTGGCGGCTCTCGGAGTGCGCAACCAACGCCTGATCCTGAACGGGGTATTCCACGCGAGTTTCGCAGACGCCACGGCGCACGCGCTGGAACAACGTCACGCAGAAGCGTTGCACGAGATGAGTTCGTTCTTGAGCTCGTTGCCGGTGATCGAGGTGCCATTACACGCGCACAATCTGGTGGGCATCGCAGCGCTGCGCGCGTTGTCTGAATCAGATGACGATGCGCAATTTCCAAAAACAATTGAATCGTCCCGACCTTTCGACTGCGAAACTTTGGAAAGCCTGGTGGACCAAATCGCCGCCTCGCGTCATGGGGTGATCATGACGATGGGCAAAGGCGGCGTTGGCAAAACCACGCTCGCTGCTGCCATCGCCAGCAATCTGGCGCAGCGCGGTTTTCCGGTGCATCTCAGCACGACCGATCCGGCGGCGCATGTGGCCGTCACGGTTGATCCTGTCGAAGGATTGAGCGTCAGCCGAATTGATCCCGTGGCCGAGACGCGCTCCTACGTTGAACACGTGATGGAAACTAGCGGCAAGGATCTCGACGCCGATGGACGCAAACTGCTAAAGGAAGATTTGCGCTCGCCATGCACGGAGGAGATCGCCGTGTTCCACGCGTTCGCGCGCATCGTCGCGCAGGGTCAGAATGGCTTCGTGGTACTGGATACTGCACCGACGGGGCACACATTGCTCCTGCTGGATGCGACCGAGGCGTATCATCGCGAAGTGGTCAAGCACGCCAGCGACATGCCCGACGCGGTGCTTTCATTGCTACCACGCTTGCGTGATCCCGATTTCACGCGAGTAATCATTGTCACACTTCCCGAAGCCACACCGGTGCATGAGGCTGCGTCGTTGCAGGAGGATTTGCGCCGGGCGAGCATCGAGCCGTTCGCATGGGTAATCAACCAGAGCTTCGCAGAAACAGGAACCAGCGATCCCTTATTGCAACGGCGCGGCGAGAACGAATCCAGATTCATCTACGAGGTCATCGATGAACACGCCGAGCGCGTCGCCATCGTACCCTGGCTGCGGGAGGAACCTGTTGGGGCGGCGCGTTTGCAGAAACTCTTTACACCAGGGGAAGCGGTGGTGGGGAAGTAATCAGTGAGTCGCGTAGCGAATGCAGTTCATGACTGATTACTGTTTCATTGATCACTTTTCCCCAATTACTGATTACTTGAAAGCACCGCCGCTCACTCGCACATTCCACGCCATGCAAAGTGTTTTCACAGGTCCGGTTTACATGGTGCGCGATAACATCGACACCGACCAGATCATCCCCGCGCAATACCTGAACCTCGTGCCGACGATCGCCGAGGAATATGAGAAGCTCGGCAGCCATGCGCTCTGCGGTTTGCCGGAGTCCCTCTACAAGACGCGCTTTGTGAAGGAAGGTCAGCTCGACACGGATTACCCCATCGTTGTCGCAGGACGGAATTTCGGCTGCGGCAGCTCGCGCGAACACGCGCCGATCGCAATGGGCTCAGCGAATTGCAAAGTCGTTCTCGCCGAAAGTTTCGCGCGCATCTTCTTCCGCAACTGTGTGGCCACCGGCGAACTTTATCCGTGCGAAGCAACTGAGCGCCTGTGCGATGTGCTGAAAACCGGCGACGTGGTCACGGTCGATCTCGATGCCGCCACGGTGAAGGTCGAAGCCACGGGCAAGACGTATCATTTCAAACCGCTCGGAGACGTGCGACCGGTGGTCGATGCGGGCGGTCTCTTCAACTACGCACGCCAAACCGGAATGATGCCGCAGTCGGCGTAACGCCGTGGCCATCGCTGATCTTCGCAAGGAATACACGCTGGGCGCACTGGAGCGCGCCGATCTGGACGCCGACCCGATCGCTCAATTCCAGCTTTGGTTTCAACACGCACAAGACGCGCGAACTCGCGGATCGTGGCTGCGTCGAACGGGAATCGAGTTCTATAAGTTCATCAAAACGCTCGGCGGAGCGCGTCCGATCGACCCGAACGCGATGGCGCTTGCGACGGTTGACGCGCAGGGTTTTCCATCCCTCCGCACGGTGTTGCTCAAAGGCGTCGATCAGCGCGGTTTTATTTTCTTCACCAATTACGAGAGCCGTAAAGGCCGGGAACTCGCTACGAATCCACGCGCGGCGCTGGCGTTTTACTGGCGCGAACTCGAGCGGCAAGTTTCGGTCGCGGGAATGGTCGAGAAGATTTCCGTGGCCGAGTCGGAGATGTATTTCAAATCACGTCCACGCGGCAGCCGCATCGGCGCATGGGCATCGCAACAGAGCGCGCCGATTCCAGATCGCGCGTTTCTCGAAAAGCGCTGGGCAGAGATCGAGGCGAAGTTTCCGACGGACGTTCCCATTCCGCCGTTCTGGGGCGGCTACGCGTTGAAGCCGGAGCGCATCGAGTTCTGGCAGGGTGGCGCGAGCCGGCTGCACGACCGTTTTGAATACGCGAAGCAAGCGGATGGTTCGTGGAAGATTCAGCGACTGGCGCCTTAGCGCACACGCGTTTTCTTGAACGCGCCAAATCGTTCCCCTACAAACGCCCGCATGTCTTTGACTGCCACCCGCGCCGGAGCGCGTCACACCGGAGCCTTCGATCTCAATGCCTACCTCCAGACGCGCACCGAACAAGTAAACCGCGCGCTCAATAAGTTTCTCCCCAGCGAAAAGACGAAGCCCGCGACGATCCACAAGTC
>DATHEW010000439.1:0-2113 GCA_035318425.1 Candidatus Acidiferrum sp.
GGCGATGCCGAGTATCTTCATCGGACTGTTCATGGGATTGGGCACGTCATTCCTCACGTTGATTGTGGCTGAGACGGTCGGTGTGAAGTCCGGCCTCGGCTGGTACATCAACTGGGCGCAAGGCTGGGCGGAATACGGAAAAGTCTATGCCGCGCTCGCCGTCATGGCCGTTTTCTTCTCCACCATCATGACGCTCCTTTTCAAAGTCCGCGACCGCATCCTCGTCTGGCAGAAAGGCACCATCAAATGGTAGCCGCCGCCATCAACGAAGGCTCCACGCTCCGGGTCGTGAGCGTGAGTAAGTTTTTCGCGAAGCCAGACGACACAGGCGAAACGACCCACGCTCTCGATAACGTCTCTCTCTCCGTCCAGGCTGGCGAGCTCGTCTCCCTCGTCGGCCCCAGCGGATGCGGCAAATCCACTTTGCTTCGCCTCATTGCCGGCCTCGACACGTGCGACGCCGGCGAACTCTTCGTTGGCGCCGAGCCGATCACCGACCCCAGTGCCGAGCGCGGCCTTGTCTTTCAAGACCCGAACCTCTTCCCCTGGCTCACCGTGCGCCGCAACGTCCAATCCGGCCTCGTTGCTCGCGGCTTACTGCAGCAAAAGCACGATGAAGTGGACGAATACATTCGTCTCGTCGGCCTTGAATCGTTCGCCGATGTCTTCCCGCATCACCTCTCCGGCGGCATGGCTCAACGTGCCGCGCTGGCTCGCGCGTTGATCAATCATCCCAAAATTCTGCTGCTCGATGAACCGCTCGGCGCGCTCGATGCCTTCACCCGCATGCGCATGCAGGACGAAGTCTTGCGCCTGTGGGAAGCGCGCGGCACTACCATGCTCCTGGTCACGCACGACATCGACGAAGCCATCTACATGAGCGACCGCATCGTGATCATGACGCCGCGCCCGGGCCGGATCGAACACGTCCTGAACGTCACGCTGGATCGTCCGCGCGAGCGCAACAGTCCCGAGTTCCTGCGCCTGCGCAGTGACATTTTGGAAATGCTCCATTTCGCCGGGGCGGCAAAGACCGGCGCTGGCGCGGCGTGAACTTCAGCGCCTCGGGCTTTCAATCAGCCGTGGCGTTCAGGGAATAATCAGACTTCCGACTCCTCTCGACTCAGTCGCAAAAGCTTAGGCCGGACGCTCCGCTTTGCCCGGACGCGTTGCAGGTCATGGCGTTTCGCAGGTTTCTTCGGCTGCGCTGACGAAAAGAATTGAGCGCAAAAACTGAAATGGCGTATCTTCCGCGAATCCCAAACCGGAAACTGGCTTGGATCGTGTGCGTCCGCCCTGTGTCAATCTCGTGACGCCCGCTTTTTGGCCATTTCAAAAAAATATGAAGATGCGTTCGTTACCTCTGCTGATCCTTGCGATCTGGATTTCTTCTTTGCTGGCGGGCTTCGCCTCTGAAGTCACCTTCGTACCCGGTGGCAAGCCGCTTTATCCGACTGGCGCCCCCGGCTGGAAATACAAACTCGGCACGGCTGAAGCCTCAACCCCGGTCGAGGCATGGCGTACGAACACATTTGTCGAGGATGGCAGTTGGAACAACGCCTCGACGCCGTTCGGATACGTCACTGGCACGCCCAACGACCCGAACGGATTCGAAGCCAGTCTGGTCACGACGATCCCGACATCCACTGTAGGCAATTACCTCTCGGTTTTCATGCGCCGCACTTTCGTGGTGACGAACGCGGTCTCTTTTTCCTCCGTCACCCTGGGCATGGCAGTGGATGATGGTTGCGTCATTTGGTTGAACGGGCAGGAAGTCATTCCGCGTTTGCAGTGCTGCCAGGCGGAAGTCAACACAGGTGTGGACACGACGCTTCCCGCTTTCAACGCTGATGCCACGACCACCGGCGAATCCGCTCCCTACACCAATGCGGTGATGAACACCGTGGCCGGGCCGCTTCGTGAAGGAACGAATGTCCTCTGCATTCAATTGTTCAATGCGAACCTGACCAGTACCGAATTGGTCCTCGACGCATCCCTGACCGGCACGATTGATGATACGGTGCCGACCCTTTTTTCGCAGTCACCAGTGCCGGGAACGACCGTGCTCAGTCTGTCCGCGATTCAGGTGAACTTCTCCGAAGATGTGCAAGGC
>DATHEW010000440.1:0-2787 GCA_035318425.1 Candidatus Acidiferrum sp.
AGGGCGATGCCGTCGGCGTGCTGACGTTTGACGAAGCGGTGCGCGAATATTTGCCCGCGCGCAATCGGCCCGGGCATTCGCGCCAACTCATGCTGGCGCTGGAGAAAGCGCGCGCGGGCACAACGACGGATTTGATCGCGCCGCTGAAACGCGCGGCGGAAATCACGCGTCGGCGCGGCATGATGGTGCTCGTCTCCGATTTGCTTGCGCCGATCGATCGTCTCGAAGCCAGCCTCGGCACGTTGGCGGCGAGCGGACATGAAGTGTTGATTTTTCACGTGCTCGATCCGGCGGAGGTTACTTTCTCGTTCGACAAGGCGTCTTTGTTTTACGACGTGGAATCAGCGCGAGAACTTTACATCGACCCCGCAATGGCACGACGCGATTACCTGCGGCAATTCACGGCGCACAATGCCGGCATCGAGGCCACGTGTCGCAAACTCGGCATCGCTTATCATCGGCTCACGACCGATCAGCCGTTGGAAGGCGCGATGTTCGATTTCCTTCGAGCTCGCGCGCAACGCGGCAAACTCATCAAGCGCCATAACCGATGAGTTTTCTTGCGCCATTGTTTTTCGCCGGCGCCGCAGCCATCGCGCTGCCCATCCTCTTCCACCTCATCCGCCGCACCTCGCGCGAGAAAGTTACATTCAGTTCGCTGATGTTCCTGACGCCGTCGCCGCCGCGCGTCACGCGGAAGAGCCGGTTGGAAAATATTCTCCTGCTCTTGCTGCGGTGCGCCGTGATCGCATTGCTCGCGACCGCTTTCGCACGTCCATTCTTTCGCAACTCGACCGCGACGCCGGTCGGAAACGCCAAGCGCATCGTCCTGCTGGTGGATGCCAGCGCGAGCATGAAGCGCGATCAACTCTGGACGGACGCAAAGGCGAAAGCCGCTGAGTTCGCGAAGAACGCTTCAGCGGGCGATGAACTGGCGTTGATGACCTTCGACCGTGGCGCCAGGACCGTGCTCACCTTTGCGGACTGGAACGCTGCACCGGTGGGCGGACGCGCCGCGCTCGTGACGCAACGCTTGCAATTGATTGAACCGAGTTTTGCTGCGACGCAGCTTGGGAACGCGATGCTCAGCGCCAACGAATTGCTCGATCACGAAAACACCAGCGCGCTCGCGCGTGAGATCATCGTGATGTCCGACGTGCAGGACGGCGCGAAACTCGACGGCTTGCAGGGGTTCATCTGGCCGCGGAACACCAGCGTGCAAATGGTGCAGTTGAAATCGAAGCGTCCGACGAATGCCGGTGTGCAAATTCTTCCCGAGCCGGTCCTGACGGCGAGCGGCGCTGAGATCGTGAAGGCGCGCATCAGCAACAGCGCAGAATCAAAACGCGAACAGTTCCAGGTGCGCTGGAGCAGCACGACGACGAACACGATTCCAGTGTACGTGCCGCCAGGACAAAGCCGCACGATCGAGTTGCCCAAACCCGCCGCCGCCGATCGCGCGATTCTGACGGGTGACGATGCGGACTTTGACAATGCCGCGTGGTTTGTTCCGCCGAGTCGCGAGCAGATCAATGTGCTGTTCGTGGGCAATGATTCGGAACGCGATCCGAAGCAGCAGTTGTTTTATCTCCAGCGCGCCTTTGCTGACACGACGCGGCAATCCGTACGCGTTTTGCCGGTTGCATCCGGCGCTCCGCTCCCGGAAACGAATGTTTCCGTGATCGTCATAGGCTCCGCTCCGCAAACTGAGCGTCTCACCGCACTCGGCGAAAAGCTGCGTGGCGGCGCGACCGTGCTCTGGCCGATTGCGTCAGCGACCGAGGCGCAGGCGCTGACGAAACTCGTTGGCCTCGACATCGCGGCCGAAGAGGCGAGTTCGGGAAAGTATTCGATGTTCGCCGAGATTGATTTTGCGCATCCGCTGTTCGTTCCATTCGCGGACGCGCGCTTCAGTGACTTCACGAAGATCCATTTCTGGAAACATCGCAAGCTGACGTTCGAAGCAACGCCGACCGCACGCGTGCTCGCGCGATTCGACAATGGCGATCCGGCGATCGCGCAGTTCAGCGTCGGGAAAGGAACATTGCTCGCGCTCGCCTCGGGCTGGCATCCGGGCGATAGTCAACTCGCGCTCTCGTCGAAATTCGTTCCCCTGCTCTACTCCGTTCTCGAACTGAGCGGAGCGATCAAGGCGCAAGCGCTGGCATTTTCCGTCGGCGACGTTATTGATCTCAACGGCGTAACCGCGGCGAAGCTGTCCGTGCGCAAACCAGATGGTTCCACGGCGGACCTCGCAACTGGCACCACGAAATTTTCGGCCACGGACCAGATCGGTGTTTATTCTGTGTTGTCTGCACAACCGCCTTTTCAATTCGCCGTGAACCTCGCTCCCGAGGAAACAAAAACATCGCCGCTTGCGATCGAGGAACTGCAAAAGCTCGGCGTGCCGTTGAACGCAGCACTGGCCAGCACGCCAGAGCGCGAGGCCAGGCGAGCCGCGAATTTACAGGGAACCGAAATTGAATCGCGCCAGAAGCTGTGGCGATGGTTGATTGCCGCCACGCTGATGGTATTGATGGTCGAGACAATTGTCGCGGCGCGCCTTTCGAGGCGCGTCACAACCCCGGCAGGGACATGACGGAACTTCTTCTCAGGCGTGAATTAGAGCCGGCGGCGCATCAACAACATCGCGCCGCGGTTCTGCGTCGGCTGACTCGTTGGTGGATTGCGCTGATCATCTTCGCGCTCGGCGCGCTTGTGCTTCAACACTATGTCGCATTTCCGGCCGCGCCGTTGTTCGTCGTTCTCGGCGGCGTCCTCGTGCTG
>DATHEW010000441.1:0-5431 GCA_035318425.1 Candidatus Acidiferrum sp.
GTCAGGCTCGGTCCCACCAACACGACGCCATTCATTTTCTTCGCGAACCAAACCCGCGATGGCGTGTTCACCGCGAAGCTTTCGATCCGCGACGATCTCGCCGCCGATAACCAGGCATCTGTCGTGAGCCTGCTCGCGAAGCCCGTCCGCCTGCTGCTCGTCACGCGCGGCAACGCCATTCTGGAAAAGGCTCTGCGCGCGGCGGAGAACGTCACCGTATCGATCGCCGCCGCAATTCCCGACAACGCTCGCGTCTACGACGTCGTCGTGCTCGATGGATTGACGCCGTCCGTCTGGCCCGACGCGAGCGTGCTGGCGTTCCACATTGCGCCGACAAATTTGTTCCCTTCGTACGCCACCGTTGAAGGCCCGCCGATCGTTGATTGGAAGAACACGCATCCTCTGCTGCGTTTCGTGAACTTCGATCCGACGACCGATCTCATCTCGGAAGCGCTGCGCGTCAAACCGCCGAACTGGGGCGACGTGATCATCGAATCGCCGCAGACGCCGCTGATGATTGCCGGTGAGTTGAATTATCGGCGCGTGGTCTGGGTGGGATTTGATCCGCTGCAAAGCACGTGGCCGTTGCGCATCTCGTTTCCAATCTTCGTCGTGAACGCGCTCGACTGGCTGAATCCGTCCGCCGCCAGCGCCGGTCAGTTCGTCGCGCGCGCCGGCGAACCGCTGCGCATGCCCATCTCCGGTGAGTTGACATCCGCGAAAGTCACAAAACCCGACGGCACCGTGCGCGAGCTGAAGCTTGCGCCTGACACGCGCGAGATCGTGTTCGGCGAGACGACGCGTCAGGGCGTTTACAAACTGAACGCCGGCACCAACAATCTTTCGTTCTGCGTCAACGTGATGGACGCATTTGAGAGCAACATCACGCCGCGCGAGGAACTACCGCTGGGCAAGTTCGGCACCAGCGTGAAAGCCGCGGGATCAGTGCGCGCGAACAAGGAAATCTGGCGCTGGATTGCGGCGGCTGGCTTGTGCGTGTTGCTCTTCGAATGGTGGTTTTATCATCGGAGGACGGCGTGACCATTTGCGATTTACGATTGGCGATCTACGCGTGCTGATGAGTGACGACACGAACAAGCCCAGCACATCGAAGCCGTGGTGGCGCGATTACTTCGCAACGTGTGAAGTCATCGGTCAGCACTTTGCTTTTCCGGTTCTTGTCGTCGTCGCACTCGTGACCGCGACGGTCGTCACAGCATTTGCAAATGGCTGCCGGGCGAAACGATCGACTGTCACCCTCTACACCTCGCAGGATCAGCACTTCGCCGAGCCGGTGCTCAAACAGTTCACACGCGAGACAGGCATTCGCGTGCAGAGCGTCTTCGACAGTGAAGCTGTGAAGACCGCCGCGCTCGCGAATCGTTTGCTGGCAGAAACAAACCATCCGCAGTGCGATGTCTGGTGGAGCAACGAGGAATTGCGCACGCGCCAGCTCGCCTCACGCGGTGTGTTTCGCGAGACGAATGCCGTGGCGGCGTTCGGCTTTCGCAGCCGGCGCATCGTGGTAAACACGAACAAGCTCGCGCTCGCTGACGCCCCCTCGTCCCTCGTTGAACTCACGAACGAACGCTGGCGCGGAAAATTCGCGATCGGTTATCCGCTCTTCGGAACCACGTCGGCTCAGTTCGTTGCGCTTCGGCAAGGTTGGGGTGTGGAGCGCTGGCTTGAATGGTGTCACGCGCTTGCGGCGAACAAGCCGTTTCTCGTGGATGGCAATTCCGTGGTTGTCAAACTCGTCGGACGCGGCGAAGCGATTGTTGGGCTCACTGATTCCGATGACGTCCTCGCTGGCCAGCGCGAAGGATTTCCCATCGCCGCCGCGCCGCTCACAAGCGAATCGCTGCTCATCCCGAATACCGTTGCGGTCGTGCGCGGTGCTCCGCATCCCGCTGAGGCGCAATCGCTCTTCACGTTTCTCCAATCCTCCTACGTGACCGAAATGCTCAATGGCGCCGGTGCGATTGAGAGCACGAACATTGGAGCACGGCCACATCTTCGCGCCGACATGAACGCTGCGGCGCGGGATCTCGAGACCGCGATGGATGAGTTGAAGCAAATCTTCCTGCGATGAGCGACAACCTCTCATGAACTGGCTTTTGCTTCAGAACAGCCTCGCGGTTTCAATCGCGACAGCGTTTGCGGCGACCACGCTCGGGTTTGGCGCAGCGCTGTGCGCCTCGGTTCTGCCGCGCCGCATGCAGCTTTCGATCGTCGTGCTCGCGATCGTCGCGATCGTCATGCCGCCGTTCGTCGTGACGAATTGCTGGCTGGATTTGCTGGGCACGAATGGCGCACTGCGTCGTTGGGTTCCGCTCAACATTTTCTCGCTGCCGGGTGCGGTGTTGATTCTCACGTTGCTGGCGTGGCCGCTGCCGTTTCTGCTGGTCTGGACCGCGTGGCGCAAGATCGAACGTGAGCAACTCGAAGTGGACCCGCTGTTGCGAGGTGTGGCGCTTCTGCGGACGCTTCTTTGGCCCACGGCAAAGCACGCAGTCTGGCTCGGAGCCGCAATCACCTTCGTGCTCGCGCTTAACAACTTCGCCGTCCCTTCCATTTTGCAGGTGAAGGTTTATCCCGCAGAAATGTGGGTCGCGTTCAATACGTCCCTGGATGCGCCCGGGGCGTTCAAGATGAGCTGGCCAATGCTGACCGCACCGCTGCTCCTGCTCGTCCTGGCGCAGACTCGCCGAGTGGAATGGCCAAGGCGCCAAGGCTTCGTCGACGCGCGCGTCTGGCGGCAGCAACTCGGAAATGCATGGGTCGGAACGAGCGCTGCAATCGCAGTTATTGCCGTCACGCTCTCGGTCATCACGCCACTGCTGCAACTCGTCAGCGCGTCCCGAACCTGGACCGAATTCACGCCCGCGCTCAGCGCCGGGATCAACGCGCTCACCAACTCCACTTTATACAGCGTCTCCGCAGCGCTGCTCGCGTCTATCTTTGGACTAATGCTGTGGCGGGTTCGCATCGCGGCGGTGTTGTGGTTCTTGTTTCTCGTTCCCGGCGTGCTGCTCGGAGTGGCGTTCACGTTGGGCTTCAATCATCCATCACTGAACTGGTTTTATCGGTCGGCGGCAGTCGTGATCGTTGCGTTTGCGCTGCGCTATGTCGCCTTCGCCTGGAGCAGTGGACGTGCGGCAATGCGTGATCTCGACCGAAACACCATTGACGCCGTACGGTTGGAAGGCGCTTCGGGTTTCACACTGTTTCGGCACGCGACATGGCCGCAGATCGCGCCGCAGGTTTCGTTCGTCGCCTACGTGATTTATCTGCTCTGCCTTTGGGACGTGGAAACGATCGTCACCATCGTGCCACCGAATGGCGAAACCCTCGCGCTGCGCATTTTCAACATGCTGCATTACGGTCACAGCACTCACGTGAACACTCTCTGTGTGCTCCTGTTGCTGCTCGCTCTCGCCCCGCTGGCATTGTGGGGAATGGTGCGGCTGTTCTCGATGCGCCGGGCTTCACGTGCCTTGGTCGCCATCGCGTCGATGATTGTGCTCGCAAGCTGTTCTCACTCTGAAGAGCGCGCCACCACTCGAGTTGAGAGCAAGCTCTTCAGCCATGTGGAAATTATCGGTGAACGCGGCACCGCAGCGGGACAGTTCAACAAACCGCGCTCACTCGCACTGGATACGAACGACAACCTGTTCGTGGCCGACATGACGGGTCGCATTCAGAAGTTCTCCGCGGATGGCAAATATTTGTTGTCGTGGGAAATGCCGATCACTGAGCTCGGCCGGCCGAAAGGCATGAGTTGTGATCGCTCAGGAAACATTGTGGTGCTCGAGCCGCACTATCAGCGCGTCAACGTCTTCACGCCAATGGGCAAGCTCGTGTCTCAATGGGGGCGTAGCGGCACGAATGCCGGCGAGTTCATGTTGCCGCGAGCGGTCGCGATCAACAGCAAGGGCGAGGTGATCGTGCCGGAATTCAAAGACTCCGAGCGCGTGCAGAAGTTTTCTTCACGCGGCGAATTGCTCGTCACGTTCGGCAAGGCGGGACTCGCGCCGGGTGAGTTCAATCGCGCGGAGGGAGCTGCGATTGATGCCGCCGATCGCATCTACATTGCGGACTCCTGCAACCATCGCATCCAGGTGTTCACGCCAGACGGGAAATTTCTGCGCGCCTACGGAAAATCCGGACGTGCGCCGGGCGAACTGAGTTATCCCTACGACATCTGCATCGATCGCGAAGGTCGCCAATACGTCTGCGAGTTCGGCAGCAGTCGCATCCAGGTGTTCGACGCGAACGACCGGCTCATCGAGACGATCGGCCGTCCTGGCGACGCGCCGGGCGAGTTCGCAAATCCATGGAGTGTGGCGTTGGATTCGAAGGGGAACCTTTACGTTGCTGACTCGCGGAATCATCGCGTTCAAAAATTCATCCGAAGTGTCGAAGGCCGAAGGTCGAAAGCCGAACGCCGGCCCTCGACGTTCGACCTTGGACGTTCGACAGCATCATGAACCTCCATTTCACCCATCCCATGTTCCTGCTCGCGCTGCCGGTGGCGCTGGCGTGGGTGATCTGGCTGGCGTGGAAGAGCGACGTGTCGCTCGGCGGATGGCGCAGATGGATCGCGTTCTCGCTGCGTTTCGTGATCGTGACGTTGCTCGTGCTCGCGCTCGCCGGCATGCAATGGCGCAAGGCCATCGAGGGCATGAACGTCATCTTCCTGCTGGATCGTTCGGACAGCGTTCCGTCGGCGCAACAGGAAGCGGCGGTGAAGTACGCGCAAACCGTCGCGATGGAGAAGAAGAAGGGCGACCGCTCGGGCTTGCTCGTGTTCGGCGCGAACGCAGCGATCGAGTCGAGCCCGCAGGAGATCATTGAGCCGGACAAGCAAAAGATTCTCGCTGTCGTAAGCCCGGAGCGAACGGACATTGCAGCCGCGGTGCGTCTCGGCACGGCAGCGTTTCCCGAGAATGGCCAGAAGCGTTTGGTGCTGATCACTGATGGCAACGAGAACGTCGGCGAGGTCATGAGCGCGGTGCTTTCCGCCAAGCCACTCGATGTGAGCATCGACGTGATTCCGCTCGGTGTTGCACGCGGAAATGATGTGGCGATCCAGCGGCTCGGACTGCCTGGCCGCGTGAAGAAGGGGCAGACGTTCGACACCAAAATCTTCATTCAGACCGATCGCAAGCAGACAGCGAAGCTGCGCCTTTATCGGAACGATCAACCGCTTGGCGAACAGACGATCGAAGTCGAGCCGGGCAAGAATCTCTACACGTTTCCGCAGACGCTGGCTGATCCTGGTTTCTACAACTACTCGGTGCAGGTCGAAGTGGCCGGCGACAACATTCCGCAGAACAACAAGTCCGCTGGATTCACCAGCGTGCGCGGCGATCCGCGATTGCTCATTGTTTCCGCTGATCCGCAGCAGGATGCCGAACTCGCCGCCGCT
>DATHEW010000442.1:0-2325 GCA_035318425.1 Candidatus Acidiferrum sp.
CGCCTTCTCCACGTGTCCATGCACCTGGCTTCCGAAGGCGTAAGCACTCGACGGGTTCCCCCAAAAATTCTCCAGCATGGGGACTATCGCCTCGATCACCTCGGGGGCGACTCGGGTCGTGGCGTTGTTGTCGAAGTAGTAAACCTTGCGCTCGCTCATATTCAGGCGAGCTACTTTAAGTGTGGGGACGGTCGGAGCAAGAGCGCAATTGCAGTACTGCCCCGGTAAAGACTCTGCGCTTGTTCCAAGCACCTCGCGATGCTTCAATGCCGCGCCCAAACAAGGTCGAAAAGTTCCCCCGGGAAAGAAGACAACACTCGAAACGCATGAAAACTTTCTTGCCGCGATTGGCGTGGCTCGTCGCGGCTTGGCTCGCTGCATTGCCTTCCGCCGATGCAGCCACGAAAACCTGGACCGGCGGCGGCACCACGGCCAATTGGTCCACGGCGGCAAACTGGAATCCGTCCGGTGCGCCGGCGCACGGGGATGAATTGGTGTTTCCGTCCGGCGCGAGCCGCATGGTGAACACGAACAACCTTTCGAACCTACGCGTGGACCACATCCTCATCACCGACGATGGCTACACGCTGCGGGGCAATGGCATTTTTCTGACGAACGGAATTCTGATCACCTACGGGTCTGGGCTGATTTCCGTAGCGCTGGATTTCACGTTGGGTGGGAATCAGAATTGGGACAATCGCGGGCCGCTCACCAGTTTTTCCGGCGACATCAATTTGAATGGGCACAACTTCATTCCTCACGCCCGCAATGCGAGTCAATCGCTGATTCTGGCCGGCGCGATCACGGGCGCAGGTAATGTGACTTGTTCGGGCGAGGGTCTGGTGACGATGCAAGGGGCGCAGGCGAACACTTATTCCGGCACGACCACGGTGAGCGGCGATCTGCGTCTCAACAAACTCGATGGCGTGAACGCGGTGCCTCACGCGTTGATCGTGCAGGAGGGCGGTTCTGTCACTTGGTTCAACAGCGATCAAGTTCCGGACAGCGCGGTCGTCACGGTCGAAGGTTCACTGGACCTGAACGACGAAGATGAAACGGTGGGCGGACTCGATTTGGAAAATGCTTCCATTATCACCGGCACGGGCGTGCTCACGTTGAACGGCAGCGTGACGAATCGCGCTTCGACCGCGGCTTCGATTATTGCCGGCACGCTGCACCTGGGCCAGTTCACGCGCTCGTTCTTTGTGGAGGACGGTTCAGTGCAGTCCGATTTGTTTATCGCGGGCAACGTTCGTGGAGGGTCTATTGGTCCCCCGTTTTTCGCGGGCATCAACAAGTTCGGCGACGGCGCGCTTTTCTTGTCCGCCAGCAATTCTTTTGGAGGCACCATCACGGTCCATGCGGGTGAACTGCGCGCGCTGAACAACGATTCACTCGGCACGGCTACGGGCGGAACGATCGTGAGCAATAATGCGTCGCTCGTGCTGGACGGTTTAGGATCGATCGCGGAACCGCTGACGCTGACGGGCCATGGAATCGGCGGCACGAACGGCGCGCTGCGCCAGCTTTCGGGCATTACGGCCAACAGCGCGGAGGTGACACTAAACGGTTCCACCCGGATCGTCGTCGAGACTGACGGCACGCTGACGTTGAGCGGCGAGATCAGTGGCGCGGGATCGCTCGTGAAAGATGGCTTTGGCACGATGTATTTGTCCGGCGCGACCGGGAACAGTTTCACAGGCGGCGCGGATGTTCTCGAAGGCACGATGTTTTTGAACAAGTCCGCAGGCGTCGCCATCGCGGGCAATGCCTCCGTCGGCAAAAACGGATTGGCGTTCGGTGGCTCCACACCGGCGCTGCTGCGCCAACTGCGCGACGAGCAAATCACCGGCAGCGTGACGGTGAATGGCGACGGCACGTGGGACCTCAACAATCTCGACGAAATGATTCTCGATCTGTTTCTCAACGGGCACGCGGACGTCACGACGGGAAATGGCCGGCTCAAAATGCGCCACATCACGGCGACGCCCGATGCCTTCATTGGGGGCGGCGGGCAGATCGATGGCTTCGTGGAACTTTCGCCCAGCGCGCATACCATCACCGTGAGCGAAGGTGGCGCGTTCATCGGCGGTGCGGACGCCACAGAGTTGGAAATCTCGGCGTCCATTATTGGCACGGGCGGTTTCACGAAGACGGGCAGCGGCGATCTTTGGCTGACGAGTTCAAACACTTTTCTCGGCACGGCCACAGTGAACCAGGGCGAGTTGCGCGTGGGTAAAAATCTGGCGCTCGGCAGCACCTTCTCCGGCACCGTCGTGACCGGCAGTGGCGTGCTGTCGCTCATCGAGAAGGTTGAGGGCATAA
>DATHEW010000443.1:0-7101 GCA_035318425.1 Candidatus Acidiferrum sp.
TGATCAGCGACTGGGCCGTAATGCATTCCGGCAGCGATGTGCTTTTGAATTGGTACGGCCCATCATCGATCACGACACGCCTGCCTTCTGGTCTGAATCTCAAGCTCCGGCAACGGACCGAATACCCGCGTGAGAATCGAGTTCGTTTGCAAGTCGCGCCGGATCGCGCGGCGCGTTTCACTCTTAAGCTGCGCGTACCGCATTGGTCTGAACAAACACGCGTCATCGTGAATGGCAAACCCGTCGATGACGTTCGCCCGGGTCGCTACCTCGCTCTTGATCGGACGTGGAAGAATGGGGACATCGTCGATATCGAATTCGATTTCGCTCTCCGCTACTGGGCGGGTGAACGGGAATACGCGGGCAAGACGTCCATCTTCCGTGGGCCATTGCTGCTCGCCTACGACCGCCGCTTCAACGACATGGATCCTGACGCAATCCCCCCACTGGATGCCGCTGGCCTAACGGGCAACGATGCGCCACCGCCGGATTGGTTCGCTCCGATGTTCCTTCAGGAATTCGCGGGCACGAGCGGCCGCATCATTCGCCTTTGTGATTTCGCCAGCGCGGGCGTGGGCGGAAGTCCTTATCGCTCATGGCTCGAAGTAAGGAATGTCCGGCCGGCCGAGTTTTCCAAATCGAATCCACTCCGTGCGGCGCGAGGAAAGTAGCGGCTTTGCTCTCGCGTGATGCTCGCCTTTGCGGGTGGAGCATTCTCCAGGAGCGGGTAGGGGCGTTGTCTTCAACGTGCCGGGCAGCGGACAAATCTACGCGCGGCGCGGTGAGGACACCGCGCCCTACTTCGCCTATTGCGACAACGCATTCCCGGATTGCTGCGGGCTTTTAATTCACCTTCGGAACGAACGGTTGTCGAAGCGTTGAACAGCCGGTGAATTGAAGTTCTGCACTTGCCGAGTAGATTCCTCGCAAGGAGGCCGGAATGGAAAAAGGGGAACTCGTCAATGCGGGAACAGACAAACGCGTCGTGTGTAAGCGCGGATTTTTTTAAGGTGCTTTACTACGCTGAACTTCGCCAGGTTTCATGACCAATTCGCTTCAGTCAGCGGAACGTGGATGGCATCGAAGAGAACGCATTCTTCATCGCGTTGGCGTCATGTTCTTCAGTCTCATTCTTTTGTCGGCAGCCGCCGGTCTCCTGGGCAAAGGACCGATGAGCAAAGTAAACGCCGCTGCTCCCGGCGGAATTTTGGGAGCCGAATATTACCGCTTCGTTCATTACCAGGAACCGCTCGAGTTGAACCTCTCGGTCGCGGCCAACTCCGTCACGAATGGCTTCGTTCATCTGCGCCTCGGCAGAGCGTTCCTGAATGAAGTGCAGATCGAACGCATCGATCCCATGCCGGTGTCGGAGACAGCGGGGCCCAAATTTATCAACTACTTGATTCGCGCTGAAATCAACGGATCGACCGGAATCAGAGTTCATTTCGTGCCCAACCATTTCGGACGATTGACTTATGAAGTTGGCCTCAGCGAGGGACCGACATTAGCTCTTTGGCACTTCGCCTTCCCCTAGAAACTCGGCTTATGGACTCCATTCTCAGAGGGCTGGTGATCTATTTTTTTCTGCTGCTTGTTTTTCGTGTGTCCGGCCGGCGCACCCTTTCCAAGGCCACCACCTTTGATCTCGTCCTCCTGCTCATCATTAGCGAAGTCACCCAGCAGGCCATGGTCGATAGCGACCACTCTGTGACCAATGCGGTCCTCCTCATTTTGACTCTGGTCCTGACCAGCCTTGGGTTGTCTGAGCTCAAGCAGCATTTCCCGCACTTCAAGTATTTGCTGGAAGGCAGCTCCGTGATGATCGTCCGCAATGGAAAGCTCTTGCGGGAGCGCATGAATGAACTGCGCGTGGACGAGGACGAAATTTTGGAGGCGGCGCGCGCGAGCCAGGGCCTGGAGTCTTTCGAGCAAATCAAATACGCCTTCGTCGAACCGAATGGCGAAATCACGCTGGTTCCACAAGATGAAGAGAAAGGGTGACTGCGTTTGTGCCGTTCAAACGCGGCTTGCCCGCTTGCGGGTTGGACAAATGACTCGAAGCTGTTCGAGGGAAACTATTTCGACCGCCCTGGCTTCGTCCCCGTCTCAACCGCCTCGACGTGGGAGATGCCGATGTGATGCATGGTGCCGTCCGCTTCCACGATGAGGAAAGTGTCGCCGATCGGAGGAATGAACAAGTAGTCAGGATGTTTTACCGCGTGGCGAGTTCCGCTCACGGCTCGCATCACCAAGGGATGAAACGGACGCATCTCCACATGCTCGCGCAGTTGTTTGATCGTCATGAAAGCAGATTGAAACAGGCGGCTGGCATTGTCAAACACCCCCAATCACACCAGCATTTCGCCGAGGAAATCAGCCTCCGATCAAAAAAGGAATCCCGCCCGCTGCATTCCGCGTGTCGGCTCAGGATTCCGCATGAACGTGCGATTGAAAAAACCTGTGCGCGCGTTCTCAGCCATCATGAGCGTGATGCCGAGGTCGATGCCGATCACGTCGGGAGCGACCCAGGCAGTCGCCGGGTTGAACGCGTCCACGAAGCCGTAGCGTTTCCAAATGCGATCACCGAAGCGCTCGCGCATGAGGCGAAGCGTTGCCGCACATTCGCGCGGCAGAAATGGGAGTGAGCCCGCGACGGCGCATGGAACCAGCGTGCCGTCGATTCTGCCAATGCGCGGTGGTCCACCCCAAACCGTGTAGCCCTTCGCTGAGTCCGAAGCGCTGATGCCCCAGAAGTTGCGGTTGTAGTGCGGAAATTCATTGCTCAGGCTGGCGCAGAATTCGCGATGCGCGCGCGTGGCCTTCACGGAATTCTCGAAGTAATCGGCGTAGATATCGCGTTTGTCGCGGAAGTCGAACCACGCGTGCGAGTATTGATGGATGAACAGCGGCGCGTGAGGATCGTAGATAAACTCTTCTCCCGCGTAATTCAGCTTCGGCCGCTTCCACGCGTGCCATGCGTCAGCGCTGATGGCGTGGCGGTTCGAGCCAAGTGCGAGGAGGTAGAGCATCATCAGCTCGCAGTAACTGCTCCAGCGTGAGTTGAGGAAACCACTCTCTGGCTTCCAGCCGTGCGTCAATGTCACGCCGCCATTCCGCATCCAGTCGAAGTCAGCGCGATCGTAAATTTCGGAAGCGAGCGCGCGAACCTCCGCGTCCTGGAAATGCGCGCGGCACGTCAGCACTCCACAGAGCAGAATCGCCGTGTCGATGGATGACACCTCGCACTTCCATACGCGCTCGCCCGTGGCCCAATCGATGAAGTGAAAATAAAAACCATGCTCGTGATGAAGCTCACGCGCGATGAAGCGCAGCGTCTTCAGCGCGTAATCACACGCCTCAGCCCGCGAAACCCACTTGCGTTCGTCCGCAAGGCACCACGCCGAAAGCCCGAATCCAGTCGCCGCGATGCTGGCCACGCGTGCATTGGTTGCGCCGGTCGCTTTGTCGCGGTCTTTGACCAATCCCGTTTTCGGGTGGGCGCATTCCCGAAAAAAGAGGAACGAGGCGCGTTCAAGTTCATCGAGGAATCGTTCGTCGGCCCGAGTGAACACCTGCTCGTTCCACTGCGCCGTAGTGCCGCATCCACTGCTTGCGAGTGCAGCAGCAGACGTGAGTTGCAGAAGCATTTTGCGCCGGCTGAGCATAGGAAAGGTGGTGCCGCTGGCGCACAAGGGAATGGACGCTATTGCAACTGCTTCCAAAGAAACGTCACGCCGAGCGCGCGCATGTAGGCGGCTTGCTCGTTGTTGGCTGAGCCGCCGTGGCCGCCTTCGATGTTCTCGTAGTAGAGCACGTCGTGGTTTTGCTCTTTCATGCGCGCCACCATTTTGCGGGCGTGGCCGGGATGCACGCGATCGTCACGCGTGGAGGTCATGAAGAGCGTGCGTGGATAACGCTGACCGGCGCTGACGTTTTGATACGGAGAGTATTTCTGAATGTAGGCCCACTGCTCCGGCTTGTCGGGATCGCCGTATTCATCCATCCAACTCGCGCCCGCGAGCAGTTTGTTGTAGCGGCGCATGTCGAGCAGCGGAACCTGGCAGACGATTGCGCCCCAGAGCTCGGGCCGTTGCGTGAGCATTGCGCCCATGAGCAATCCACCGTTTGAGCCACCTTGAATTCCAAGGTGTTTTGGCGATGTCACTTTGCGCGCGATCAAATTTTCGCCCACGGCAATGAAGTCATCGTAAGCGCGCTGGCGATTCTCTTTCCGCGCTGCTGCGTGCCAGCGCGGGCCGAACTCGCCGCCGCCGCGAATGTTCGCGATCACGTAAACTCCGCCGCGCTCAAGCCAGACCGAGCCGATCGACGGGTTGTACGACGGCGTCAGCGAAATCTCGAAACCGCCGTAGCCGTAGAGCAGCGTCGGATTCGAGCCGCCGAGCTTCAGTCCTTTGCGCGAAACCTGGAAGCAAGGCACACGCGTGCCGTCCTTCGACTTCGCCTCGAACTGTTCAATCTCGAGGCCGTCCGCGTTGAAAAACGCCGGTAACGACTTGATCTTCTCGCGCTGTTCTTTTCCGGCTGTGCCGAGATACAGGCTCGGCGGGGTGAGAAAATCTTCCACGGTCATGAAGTAATCGTCGGACTCGTTCGCATCGATGCCACTGACGTGAACCGTGCCGAACTTCGGCGCATCGAGTGCCTGGCGCGTCCATTTGCCGCGCGAATGACGCAGGAGGAAAGGCCGGCTGCGCACGTTGTCCAACTCGGTCAGCACCAGAAAACTTTTCGTTGCACTGATGTCTTCCAACGAAGTGCGCTCGCTGGGTTCGAACAGAACGGTGAGTTCGCGATCACCTTTCATGTAAGCGTCGAAGTCAGTCGCAAGCAGGGAGCCGCCGCGATGCGTCGTGCCGCCGACCATCCAATCAGTGCGCAACTTGATCAGCAAGTGATCGCCAAAAGTGCGCAGCTCAGCGTCATCGGGTTTGTCGATGCGCATCCATTTGTCACCACGCCGGACAAACACTTCGTCCGTAAAAAACGTGGGCCGGCGCTCGATGAAATCGTATTCGCGTCCATGATCGCGAACGTGCGTCGCTGCCACGGACATGTCGTCCACTGTTGCCTCGAACAACGTTCGCGCTTCGGAAAGGGGGGTGCCGCGTTTCCATTCCTTGGCGATGCGCGGGTAACCCGACTTCGTCATTGAGCCGGCACCAAAATCAGTTCCGACGTAAAGCGTGTCGCGGTTTCGCCAGTCCACACGGCTCTTCGCTTCGGGAAGCGTGAAACCGTTGGTGACGAAAGTCTTCTTCTTCAAATCAAACTCACGGATGACGCTTGCGTCCGCGCCTCCGCGCGATAACGCAATCAGCGCCCGGTCATAATCGCGGTCGAGGACGTTGGCGGATTTCCAGACCCAGTTCTCCTTCTCCCTGGCGCCGAGTTGGTCAAGGTCGAGCACGGTTTCCCAGTTCGGCAGCGGCCTCCTGTAATCGTCCAGAGTGGTGCGCCGCCACAGCCCGCGCACGTTCTTCGCGTCGCGCCAGAAGTTGTAAACGTATTTGCCGTGCTTGCTGACGAACGGGATGCGCTCTTTCGAATCAAGGATGGAAAGGACGCGGGCGCGGGTTTTCTCGAAGTCCGGCTGGGCCTCCAATTCACGCGTACTGACGGCGTTTTGTTCGCGCGCCCAGGCCAAAGATTTGGAGGCAGTCACGTCTTCGAGCCACAGGTAAGGATCGGCACCGGCTGAATCCGCAGCCGAACACGCCACAACCGTCGCCATCATTCCCATCAGCAAGAGCAGTTTCGATTTCATCAGCACCTCCCCATGGCGCAGCGTTTCGTGCCGCACCGCGATGGATAGAAGAGCGGAATCGGGCTCGCAACGCACGTAAGACTTTTCGCAGGAGGTTTGCTGGACGCAATTCAGCACACGTACCCTGAGTCACTTCCGCTCCATGAACTTCAAGGTGAGGGCGCGCTGTCCTCACCGCGCCGCGACACGTGAAGACAGAACGCGCGGAATTTGCTCACGCCTCATCCGGCGCGGTGAGGACAGCGACGCCATCCCTGGCGGTTCACGGGTCCACGGGCGATGGCCGCAATTTCCCTTTGCCATGCGCGCGATTGCCACTTTTAATCCGAGCATGATTCGTCGGTTGTTGCGCCTGCTCTGCGTGGCCGTTGCCCTTTTGGCTTTCGCCTACAACTCGCCCGCTCCACTCATCTACAAGCCCGGCGAAGGCTGGGTTTATGAAAAGCCCGGTGAAACTGCTGGCACGTGGCAGAGGACGCGCGCGAAGGATCAGCTCGAGGTGGCGCAACAGGCATTCGACCAAACCAACTTCGACCTCGCGTTGAAAGCATCGAGGCGCACCGTGAACAATTGGCCATTCTCCGATTACGCCCCAAAGGCGCAATATCTCCTGGGGCGCTGCCTCGAAGAGAAGGGACAGGACCAGCAGGCGTTCAAGCAGTACCAGCAGCTCATCGAGAAATATCCGAAGATTGCGGAAGCGGATGACGTGTTGAAGCGGCAGTTCGAGATCGCGAATCGTTTTCTCGGCGGGCAATGGTTCAAGTTGTGGGGGTACATCCCCATGCCGCCGTCGATGGACAAGACCGCCGAGATGTACGAGCAGGTGATCAAGAATGGGCCTTACAGCGAAGTTGGTCCGCAGGCCCAACTCAACGTCGGCACGGTGCGGGAGAAGCAGAAGGATTATCCAGCCGCGGTGAAAGCGTTCGAACGCGCGGCCGATCGTTACGCCGACAAGGAACAGGTCGCGAGCGAAGCGCTTTACCGCGCCGGGATGGCTTACCTGAAGGAAGCTCGCACTTCCGAGTACGACCAGACGGTGGCGTCCAAGGCGATCGCGACCTTCAGCGACTTTGCCACATTGCACCCAGATGATGCTCGCGTGAAGGAAACCGGCGACCGAATCGATACGCTGCGCACCGAACAGGCGCGCGGCAGTTACGACATCGCGCAGTTTTACGAGAAGCGGAAAAAGTGGAACGCCGCGCTCATCTATTACAACGAGGTGCTGCTGAAAGATCCGAGTTCCGGATACGCCGATGCTGCGCGCATTCGCATCGATACGATCAAGAAGCGCAATCCTCCTGCGG
>DATHEW010000444.1:0-2684 GCA_035318425.1 Candidatus Acidiferrum sp.
CCTTTTTCAGCGCGGAGATGCGCGCGAGTGAGAAGTTGGCAAAGATTTTGATAACCTCGGCGGTTCGCGACCAGCACCGGCAAGACGCTCTCATCTTCCAGTGTGACCTCGGCGCCCACGATCGGACGGATGCCTTTCTCCTTCGCCGACTGAGTGAAGAGCGGACTGCCGTAAACACCATCACGGTCGCACACAGCCACAGCAGCCAATCCATGGCTCGCGGCGATGGCGGCAAGTTCCTCAGGACGTGAGCCGCCGCGAAGGAAGCTGAAGGCCGTGCGAGAATGGAGTTCGGTGTACATCCGCAGATTACGCAGATTGCGCAGATGAAGAATGGGCAGATCGCTGATGAGCAGAATTTCTCCGTATCTGCGCAATCTGTGAAATCTGCGGACAATTCATAAACCCGACCTGAAGTCCGGCCGGTGAGTGAAAATGAGCCGTTTGTGTTCAAGGCTCGGAGCGCCAAAATTCAGCAGCAGCGCTCGAGTGAGTTCTGACGCCTTAAGATAATTGATGACTTGTGCCTCTTCAGTCCCGCTGAGTCTCCCGAGCGCTTTCAGTTCCACGAGAACTTCACCGAAACAAATGAAGTCGGCTTTGTAAGTGCAGGTGAGCAATTGCTGCTTGTAACGAATGCAGAGCGGCACTTCGCGGGTGAACGGGATTTGTCGCGCCGCGAACTCTATGGCCAATGCCTCCTGATAAACCCCCTCGGCAAAGCCGTGTCCAAGATGAGTATGCACTTCAATAGCCGCTCCGATGATGGCGTACGTTTGTGGGTCGTTGCTCATAAGCTATTCGCAGATGACGCAGATTTCACAGAGGTCTGAAGTCTTCCATTCCGGAATCTGCGTCATCTGCGAAATCGGCGGATTAATCATAAACTCCCTCCAGCAACCAATCGTTGTTCGAGTTGAACAGCCGATAAATTTCACCGCTGCTCGTCTCCACGTCCCATTCCTGCCGCGACCAGCGGCGTTGGTCCCACCATGTCCCGGAATTGCACCACGGCCCGCGTGCGCGTTTCACCGCGCCGCTTGCGATGAGCGTGCTGATGTAAACCGGCCGGCCATCCTTCAACTCCACGTCGGCGTGAATCGCGGGACGAAAGCGCCGCAGGCAAAGGCCGGAAGCAAAGTTTCGAGTTTCGAGTTTCAAGCTGCAAGTTGCTGATTGGCTATTCCCAAACTCCGGCGTCTTCATTCGAAATATATCTGGCCGGTGCGTGGGTTCGGCGATCGGTGTTCCCACACGTTCACCCCCCAGCAGCGCCGTGAGCCGCGCGAGTGTTTCATGAAAATGATTCGGGTCGCGCAACGCCGATTCGAACAGACCAAACTGTTGCCCTTCAGCGCGCGTCGGTATCGCACTGAGCTCGAGTGAAGTGATTGGAGCGTCCGTGCGCAGACTCTCCAAATGCGTGTGCAGCATTCGGAACAGTGTCTCTGCGTTTCCCGTCGGCGCAGGGACTTTGAACGTGCGCTCGTACGGCACGCCGGATTCGAGCTCCAACTTGAGTTCCAATTCAGCGATGACGCGGTAGCTCAGCGTGACGCGCGCGGCGAGTTGTTCCACAAACCGGCGCAGCACGAATAACAACGGCTCCAGCGTCTCGATCTGCACCTCGAAATCCATCTGCTCCTCGAACGTGTCCGGCGGCGCGATGATGTTGAGCGGGCGTATCGTGTCGGTGCTGGCGCGCTCAAAAAGTTCCAGCGCTTCGGCACCGAGACGATCGGCGATGGCGTCTTTGCCCAGAGCGAGAAAGGCGCCAGCCGTGTGAATGCCCCAGCGCTTCAGAATGTCGAGGACGTGCGGGATGGGCTCGAGCGAATCGAGAGGCAATGAGTCGAAGAAAGCGTCTTCCCGCTCGATCACCAGCACCGGGCTCGCAGCACGGGCCGCGAGCAACGCGATGTTCGGCGTGGACGCGATGCCGAGTCGCGCATCGAATCCGAGACGTTGCAGAGCGGTGAAAATTCCATCCGCCCAATTGCTCACCACTGGTGCAGGTAGGGCGCGTCGCTCCGCGCGCGCCGCTGCTTCGTCTGACGACAAGGTCTCCGCGATGCCCAACTCCGGCGCGCGCGGAGCGACGCGCCCTACCATCGCGCTATCGAAAAACTCAAAGCTCCTTTGCGCGACATTATCGTTCGCAGCAGTTGGCGTGATGAGACTTTCATAAGGAACTTCAGGGTGAGTCTCGTCACTTCGGCTTCCACCAAAATTCAGACCGCGCAGATCAATTGTACACACGCCAGGTGCCGTGCTCTCGATGTGCGGCGAAAAAGCGTAAGCCGTTTGCAGAAGAATATCTGTCGCGCTTTTCTCGGCGGCAGGCGAGCGGGGCTTCAGCACCAGTTCGCGACAACGCGCTTGTGCTTGTGGAGCGGTGAGCCCGACAGAAACACCTGCGGCTTCAGCAGCGCGAGTGCATTCGAGGACAAGTGATTTCGCCAGATTCGTGCCCTCAGCATCGATCAATGCGACCGGCCGAGCGCGCAGTTCCGGCTCATGACGCAGGAGCGCCTGGAGCGCGAAGTTCGGAATACATACAACCGCAAACACAACATCTCCTTCGTCACGCCGTTTTCCGCAGCGGCTCTTCTATCGAGACACCACCCGCTTCCACGACGTCGAAGTCCAACTCCATCGTGAGCTTCACCTGATCCGCTTCGACG